>JASLBJ010000214.1 GCA_030146725.1 Sphingomicrobium sp.
GGCGCGAACAGGAAGGGGATCCCGATCAGCAGCATTCCGGCAAGCTTGGGCGACAATGCGAACAGATAGATGACGCCCCCGATCCCGGTTGCAATGTTGCGGAGCGCGATCGAGACGCTCGATCCGACGACCTGCTCGAGCACCGCGGTATCGGCGGTCAGCCGCGAGGCAATCTCCGACGGGCGGTTCTCCTCGAAGAAGCGCGGCGGCAAAGTCAGCAGGTTCTGCTGCACTGCAACGCGCAGGTCGGCGACCGTGCGCTCGCCGATCCACGACACGAAGTAGAAGCGCAGTGAACTCGCGGCGGCGAGCACGACGACGATCATCAGCAGATACTGGAACGAGTCGCCCACGGCCGCGGTGCTTCCCCCTTCCGACCCGAACCCGCGGTCGATCACCCGCTTGAAGCCGTAGGGGATGGCCAGGGTCGCGGCCGACGACAGGCACAGGAACAACAACGCCGCTGCGATCTGGCGGGGATAATTGAGCGCCTGTCGCCAAACGATGCGCAGATTGCCGATGCTCGCCCGCCCGCCAGTCTCCCGCCCACCAGTCTCCCGCCCATTCGTTTCACTTGCTGTGCTGGGTTCGCTGGCCATGGTGCCACCTAGCAGGGGCCCGCCCCGGCCTCAATTGCGGCAGTGCAGCGTTCGCAACGCAGCATTGACCTCCCTATGCTGGTGCCGCACCCGGGTAATCCCTGACCCATGCTGGTACTGCAATGCAGCATCGGCCTTGCCGAGGGAGCCAAAGCCGGTCACAGCTGTTACCGAACTGTAACTTAGCCCCGAGGTCCGATGCTTTACGACGCCTATGAGGTCCAGCGCTCCTTCCTCGCAGGAGCAAGCCGCCTGGCCGGCCTCGGCTCCGGATGGATGAACAATCCCGCCAATCCGATGTCCTACAGCTCGATGGGACCAGTCGTGGCCGCCGGGCTCGACGTGTTCGCCCATGCCTCGGCGACCCGCGGCAAGCCCGAGTTCGGCCTCGAAACCACGGTCATCGATGGCCGGCAAGTCGCGGTCCACGAGGAGATCGTGCTGAGGAAGCCGTTCGGGCAGCTCAAGCGCTTCGTCCGCGAAGTCGCCCATGAGGACGATCCCAAGCTGCTGATCGTGGCGCCGATGTCGGGCCATTTTGCGACGTTGCTGCGCGGAACAGTGGAACGGATGCTTCCCGGGCACGACGTCTACATCACCGATTGGCGCGATGCGAAACTGGTGCCGCTCGCCGACGGCAAGTTCACGCTCGACGACTATATCGATTATCTGATCGAGTTCCTGGAGACCATCGGCGACGCTGGCGGCGAGCGCCCGCACGTCCTTGCGGTCTGCCAGCCCGCGGTTCCGGCCTTTGCCGCAACCGCGCTGATGAACGCCGACAAGCATAAATGGCGGCCCCGCACGCTGACGATGATGGGCGGCCCGATCGACACGCGCGAGGCGCCAACGGCGGTCAACACCTTGGCCACCGAGCGTCCTCACGCCTGGTTCCAGGACAATGTCATCGCGACCGTCCCCTACCTTTACCCGGGCTCCGGGCGAAAGGTCTATCCGGGCTTCCTCCAGCTTGCCGGATTCATGACGATGAACCTCGGCTCGCATCTCAACAGCCATTATGAAATGTTCAAGCATCTGGTCAAAGGCGACGAGGAAAGCGCCGACGCCAGCCGCGACTTCTACGAGGAATATCGCTCGGTCGCCGACATGACCGCCGAATTCTACCTGCAGACGGTCGACGTCGTGTTCCAGCGCCACCTGCTGCCGCGCGGCAGGATGATGCACCACGGCCGGCGGGTCGATCCGGCCGCGATCCGCGACACCGCCTTGCTTGCGATCGAAGGTGAGCGCGACGACATCTCGGGCATGGGCCAGACCAGAGCGGCGCTCGACATCGCCGACAAGCTCCCGGCCGCGAAGAAGAAGTACCACCTCGCCGAGGAGGTCGGCCACTACGGCATCTTCAACGGCCGCAAGTGGCGTGAGCGGATCGCTCCAGTGGTCGAGGACTGGATCGCACAGCACCAGCGCTAGGCCAGGCGCTGCTTCCGCAGCATATCTGCCCGCAAGGGCGCCGTTGAATCGCAACCCGTTGTTCGGCCTTGAAAAAGCTTACCGTCGCACCATCTCCACCTCATCGTGCAACAATTGAAAGGAGGTGGTCTGATGTCTCATTGTCACATGCCGTTCGCGGTTAATCTGGTGAGCACAGCCTCCACGGGGGCTCGCGCCTAAGGATCAGGCCGCTTCGGCTGACAATGGAAGGGCCGTCCGAGCGACCGGGCGGCCCTTCGTTGTTTCTACGTTGCCTCCGCGCCGCTTAGTGGCCCCGCAGGCTTGATAGACCCGACCGCGCGCTCGACGTTGAGCGCCGCCTCGACCATCCGGTCCCAAACCTCGGCATCGCCCGCGGCCGCCATCACCGGGTCGGGCTCGCGCATCGTGCGCAGGATCGCCAGCGCATCGTCGACATGCTCGTGCCAGAGCTCGTCTACGCTCGGGCCCGCCGACGGATCGTCGCCTTCCGCATTGCTGCTGAGCTCCCGGCCCGCGAGCACCCGCGCGATGCGTTCGACGAGCGTCAGGTGTGAAACTGGCATAAATATCCTCCTGTTCGTCCGTTCAATGCGTAGGTCGACGGGCGGTTGCGAGTTAAGCGCGGTTGCGAGTTAGCGGGCTGCGGATCGCGCCGCCGCCGGCAGCAATCGCCGCAACGCCCGCCGCGCCGCAAACACCAGCCACACCGACAGCAGCACCAGAACCAAGGCGACCAGCGCCGCCGCGATCGGATTGGCGATCGCCAGCGCGAGCAGGCCGAAGGTCGCGACATCCTCGCCGCCCGACACGACGATGTTCGAGAACGGCTCGGGGCTGGCGTTGACCAGCGTCCGCGCACCCGCCTTGCCGGCATGCGCGGTAAACGCCGCCGCGCCGCCGAGCAGGACGCTGCCGATCTGCCACGCGGGGTCGGAAGCGTCGATCACGGCAAGGCTGAGCAAGGCGCCGCCAAGCGGGCGTACGACCGAGTGCACCGCATCCCACGCACTGTCGACCCAGGCGACCTTGTCGGCCAGGAACTCGGCCACCGCGCCCGTTCCGGCAATCCCGATCACCCACGGATTGGCCAGCGCCTCGAGCGCCTGAAGCTGCTCGGGCAGCCCGATCCAGCCGAACTTCATCGCCAGCCCGGTGACGAACGTCACCAGGTACAATCGCCACCCGGCCAGCAGGCTGAGCGAGGAGGCGAGGGCGATCAGCTCGACAGTGTC
>JASLBJ010000250.1 GCA_030146725.1 Sphingomicrobium sp.
ATCGTGCTTCCGGTCGCGACCACGTCGTCGAAGCCGAGCCGCTCGGCGATCGCCGCCGCGTAAAGCCGGTACGAAGCGGTCGCCAGCACCAGCCGCCGCCCCTCCGCTCGGTCCTGTGCGATCGCCTGTCGCGCCCCCGGCCGGATGTTCCTCGCCACCGTCGCCTCGGCGAAGCTCTCGACCAGCGGTCTCAGGTCCGACGGGTGGACCAGCGTGCCCAGCATCAGCGCGTGGTTGATCTCCTTGAGCCGCCCGCGATCGATCGCCTTTGCAACATAGGCCAGCATCGCCCCGGCAGCGACCGGAGCCAGAGCCAGCCGCCACGGCTGCCGCCGCCGCGCGCAGTGCAGCAGGAACGGCGTATAGGTCGCCCGCACCGTCACGGTGCGGTCCATGTCGTAGATCGCCAGATCGCTCGTGCCGCTCACGCCGCTCATGCCGTCCCTGCAAGGATCGCCTCGACCAGCGCATGGTCGTGCGCCTTGTCGACATCGACGGCGGCCAGCGGATCGCTCATCCGCACCGCGCGGATCGTCAGCCCGAGCTTGCGCCCGGCGCGCGCGAGCACCTGATCGAGCGTCAGCAGCCGAAGCCCCGCTCCGATCAAGGTCAGCGGCCCAGCCGCGCCGACCAGCCGAAACCCCTTCTTGCGGTCCTGCTCGACCGAGCGCCACAGCGCGATCACCGGCGCGACCCTGGGCGAACCCAGCAGGAACAGGTTGGCGCCGCTATAGGCCCCGCCGCGAAAGCGCAGCCAGGTCCGCCGGGTCGCCGGCAGCCGCGCCATCAGCGCCGGCTTCTCGACCAGCCCGATGGCCACGTCCACCCGCCCCGCACGGGCGAGAAAATCCGCAATCATCGCGGGATCGAGCAAGGCGTGATCGGCGGTCGTCACCAGCACCGGCCAGACGATCGACGGATCCTCGCAGATCGCTTCAAGGGTCTCGGCGATCGTTCCCGCCGACGCGGCCACGATCAGCCGGGGATCGTCGGGCAACACCGCTGCAATCGCCTCGGGCTGCTGCGCAAGCACCCGCACTTGGCCGACCCGTGCGGCCCCGAGCAGCGCCGCAACCGGGCGCCGGACCATCGGCTCCCCGCCGACCGCGATCAGCGCCTTGAGATCGACCCCGAACTGCCGCGCAAGCGAATCGCCGCCGGGACGCTCGCCGGCAAGCACGACTGCGGTCAGGTCGCTCACGCCAGCCCTTTCACGACAGCCAGGAGATGATCCGCCGGCCCCGATCTCTGCGCGCATTGGCCTGCGCCAGCCGGACCGCATGGAAGATCAGGCTGACGAGGGTCCAAAGCGCGACCGCCTCGAGCCCCCAGTCCGGGCGTCCGGCAAGCAGCGCCGCGACCAGGATCACCATGTTCGGGTTGCGCCGCGCGGTAATCAGCCGGAACTTGCTGTCGACCGGCCGCCAGACATGGATGTGCATCCCATAGCGGCGCACGAACACGCCTTCGATCAGCCGCTGGGCGACATAGCCGCCGACGATCGCGCCAAGCACCATCGTATAGTAGACCGGCTCCAGTGGCCGCCCATAGGCCGCCAGCCCGTGCCCCCACGCCCACCACCAGAAGGGCGGATGCACGAGGTCGATGCCGTGATCGAACACATTGCCCCACTTCGACGAGGTTCCGGTGCAGCGGGCAAGCTTGCCGTCGACCGTGTCGAGCACCATGAACCCGAACCCCGCGGCGACGCCCGCCCAATAGTCGCCGTTCCAGAACAGCCAGAACGCCAGCAGGCACAGCGCCGCACCGACCGAAGTCACCATGTTGGGCGTCAATCCCGCACTCGCCGCCCAGCGCGTCAGATGAAACGCCGGCCGCCGCCAAAGATAGAGCGTCAGCGCGTCGGTCACGCCCTTGTAGGCGGCATCGTAAGCAGCCCGCTCGACCAGTTGCGGATCGGCAGGATCGATGCGCAGCACGAACGGCCGCTGGCGCTTGCGCAGTTCGGTATAGCTGAGCTCGGTCGTCTCGGCATCGATCGTCTCGAGCTGGTCGATCCGGTCCCAATCCGCGTCTGCGTCTGCGGGCACATGGGCAAGCACCGGCGCGCCGCCCAGGGTCAGCACCTTGCCCGGCTGGCGCGCAAGCGCCTTCAGCCAGGCCGGGTCCCAGCCATAATCGAGGCTCGACAGGATCGCCGAGCGCCCGGCCTGCGGCTCGTCGGCGCATTCGAACCCGGCGTTGGTGGCCAGCCGGCAGGCGCGGTCGCGCACATCCAGGCCGAACAGGCGCGCCCGGCTGGACCCGATGGGCACGAACAAAGGCGGCTGGTCGGATGGCATGGCGGGCTGGCATAGGGACGACAATGGCGGCAGGAAAGTGGCGGCTCGCCGCTGCCCTTGCCCGACCTGCCGATTTCGCGCACTAAGCCGCCCCGAATGGCCTTCCGCAAATCACGCGCCGCGCCCGATGGAACGGGCAGCACCTATCGGGCAGTCGGCGCACTGACGATCACGCGTGCCGCATCGACCGCACGCGAGATCGAGACCTTGCACGATCCGCTGACCATCGACCTGACGGGCGTCGAGCGCATGGACACGGTCGGCGCGTGGATCGTCCATCGCGCGGTTCGCGATCGCGGCGCGACGATCGTCGGCGCAAGCAGCGGCGAACAGGGCCTGCTCGACCAGGTCGCGCAGGCCGACCAGCCGACCCGGGTTCGGCCCGAGACCCGCGGCGGCCTCTACCGCACGGTCGACGAGCTCGGCAGCTGGGCAACCGAGGCCGGTCGAACCCTCGTCGGGCTGCTCGGCTTCTTCGGCGCGACGCTGGTCGCGTTCGCCAACATCGTCCGCCGGCCCAAGCGATTCCGCCTCAATGCAGTCGTCCAGCGATTCGACGTCGTCGGCGTGCGCGCGCTCGGCATCATCGGCCTGATGACCTTCCTCATCGGCATCGTCATCGGCCAGCAGGGCGCGGTCCAGCTCCAGCAGTTCGGCGCCGAGGTCTACACGATCAACCTCATCGGCCGACTGTCGGTGCGCGAACTCGCGACCCTGATGACCGCGATCATGGTCGCCGGCCGCTCGGGCTCGGCCTTCGCCGCGCAGATCGGGACGATGAAGATCACCGAGGAAATCGACGCGATGCGCACCATCGGCGTGTCGCCGATCGAGGCGCTGGTCATCCCGCGCCTG
>JASLBJ010000189.1 GCA_030146725.1 Sphingomicrobium sp.
TGGCAAGCCGACGCCGCAGGCGCTGATCGACATCGGCGTCGTGCCGTTCCTCAAGATCGACAAGGGGCTCGAGGACGAGGCGAATGGCGTCCAGATGATGAAGCCGATGCCCGGGCTCGATGCGCTGCTCGCGCGGGCGAAGGGGCTCGGGGTGTTCGGGACCAAGGAGCGCTCGGTCATCAATCTTGCCGATGCCGAAGGCATTGCCGCCAATGTCGCGCAGCAGGCGGTCGGCGCCGTCGCGCTCCGGGCTCTTGATGTTCACTTCGGGCTCGAGGATCGGCACCAGCCCAGCCCCAAGCACCTGCCGCGCGACCTCGAATTGCTGCGCGACATTGGCGGCAATGCCTTCGGAATTGGCAAGGTTGATGACGGAGCGCTCCTTGGTCCCGAACACGCCGAGCCCCTTCGCCCGCGCGAGCAGCGCGTCGAGCCCGGGCATCGGCTTCATCATCTGGACGCCATTCGCCTCGTCCTCGAGCCCCTTGTCGATCTTGAGGAACGGCACGACGCCGATGTCGATCAGCGCCTGCGGCGTCGGCTTGCCGGCAACGTGCCCGTCCATCGTCCGTTCGAACAGGATCGCACCGATCACCTTGCCGCCGCAGAACGACGGCGAGGTGATGATCCGGACCCGCATCTGATGGATGAGGTCGAACATCTCCTCGTCGTTGCTCCACGAATCCTCTTCGACGCCATAGCCCTTGAGCGCCTTGGGGGTGGACCCGCCGCTCTGGTCGAGCGCGGCGATGAAGCCCTGTCCGCTACGGATCTTGTCCAGCATTGCGTCGGTCGTCTGGGTCATTCCTGTTCCCTGCTGTCGATCATTCAGGCTGCATCAGCGCGGCGACTCCGGGCAGTTCGCGCCCTTCCATCCACTCGAGAAACGCGCCTCCCGCGGTCGAGACGAAGCTGAACTCGGCCGCTACCCCGGCATGGTTGAGCGCCGCGACCGTATCCCCGCCGCCGGCGACCGAAACCAGCCCGCCGTCTTTGGTCAGCGCCGCGGCGGTCTGCGCCAGCGCGACGGTCGCGGCATCGAACGGCACCGTCTCGAACGCGCCCAGCGGGCCGTTCCACACCAATGTGCGGCAGTTCTTGAGCACGTCGCCAAGCGCCTCGACCGCCGCCGGCCCGACGTCGAGGATCATCTCGTCCTCGGCAACCTCGTGAACGTTACAGACCCGCAACGAAGGCGGGTTGGCCGCAAACTCCTTCGCGACGACAACATCATAGGGCAGATGGATCGTGCAGCCCGCCGCTTCAGCCCGCCCGAAGATCGCCTCCGCCTCGCCCGCCAGATGGTGCTCGCACAGTGATCGGCCGACGCTCACACCCCGCGCCGCAAGAAAGGTATTCGCCATCCCGCCACCGATGATCAGATGGTCGACCTTGCCCGTCAAATGCCCGAGCACGTCCAGCTTGCTCGACACCTTGGCCCCGCCGACCACCGCCGCCACCGGCCGCTCGGGATTTCCGAGCGCCCCCTCAAGCGCCTTCAGTTCGGCCTGCATCGCGCGTCCGGCGAAGCTCGGCAGCAACCGCGCGATCCCCTCGGTCGAGGCATGGGCGCGGTGCGCGGCGGAAAAGGCATCGTTGACGTAGAGATCGCCAAGCGCGGCCATTGCCTTAGCAAGCGCAGGATCGTTCGCTTCCTCGCCGTCGTGAAAGCGCGTGTTTTCGAGAATGCCGATATTGCCCGGCAGCATGGTCGTGACCGCGCGTTCGGCCTCGGGACCCTGGCAATCCTCGATGAACCGCACCGAGCGGCCGGTCAGCCTGCTCAGCGGCATCACCAGCTGCGCGGTGGACATGTCGGGCCGGTTTTGCGCCTTCGGCCGCCCGAAGTGCGACAGCAGCAGCACGATCGCGCCCGCGTCGGACAGTTCGAGCACCGTCGGCAGCAGCGCCCGGAGCCGCGTGTCGTCGGCCACGGTCGCGCCTTCCATCGGCACGTTGAGATCGACCCGCACCAGCACGCGCTTGCCGGTAAGGTCGGACGGAAGGTCGTCGAGGGTCCTGAACGTCATGCCCAACTCGTCGCGTTTGCCGGACAGCGGCTCAACCGAGCCGCGCCATCGCCGCGGCGGTGTCGACCATCCGATTCGAGAAGCCCCATTCATTATCGTACCAGCTGACCACCCGCACCAGCTTGCCGCCGATCACCGCCGTTTCGAGGCTGTCGATCGTCGAGCTCGCCGGATTATGGTTGAGGTCGATCGAGACGAGCGGCTCGTCGGTGAAGTCGAGGATGCCCTTGAGCGGTCCGCTGTCGGCCGCCGCCTTGAGCAGCGCGTTGACCTCTTCCTTCGAAGTGTCGCGGCCGGGAACGAAGGTCAGGTCGACGAGGCTGACGTTGGGCGTTGGAACGCGCACCGCCGACCCGTCGAGCTTGCCCTTGAGCTCCGGAAGCACTTCGCCGACCGCGCGCGCCGCGCCGGTCGTCGTCGGGATGATCGACATCGCCGCCGCCCGCGCACGCCGCGGATCGGAATGGATCTGGTCGAGGATCTTCTGGTCGTTGGTGTAGCTGTGGATCGTCGTCATCAGCCCGCGCTCGATCCCGAGCGTGTCGTTCATCACCTTCGCGACCGGCGCCAGGCAGTTGGTCGTGCACGACGCGTTCGACACGATCACATGCTCGGAGGTCAATTTGTCGTGGTTGACGCCATAGACGACGGTCAGATCGACGCCCTTGGCCGGCGCCGAGATCAGGACCCGCTTGGCACCCGCGTCGATATGCTTCTGCGCACCCTCGCGATCGGTGAAGAAGCCGGTGCACTCGAGCGCAAGCTCGACGCCATGGTCGCGGTGCGGCAGCTTGGCCGGATCGCGCTCGGCGGTCACATGGATGCGCTTGCCGTCGATGACAATGTCGTTGCCCTCGGCGGCGACGGCACCCGGAAAGCGGCCGTGCACGCTGTCGCGCGAGAACAGCCAGGCATTGGCCTTGGCATCCGCGAGGTCGTTGATCGCGACCAGTTCGAGCCCGCAGTCGGGCCGCTCGAGTATCGCCCGCGCCACCAGCCGCCCGATGCGGCCGAAGCCGTTGATTGCAACCTTGGTCATTTGCGCAATGTCTCCATGATCCTGGGGGTGATGGCATCGGCCGTAAGCCCGAAGTGGCGGTAGAGGTCGGGCGCGGGCGCCGAAGCGCCGAACCCGTCGATCCCGAAGCGCAGGCCGTGCAGCCCGGTGTAGCGCTCCCAGCCGATCGTCGACCCAGCCTCGATCGAGATCCGCAGAATTTCGCGATTGGACACGTCGGGCAGGATGTCTTCACGATACGCCGCGTCCTGCGCGTCGAAGCGGTCGGTGCTCGGCATCGAGACCACGTCGGCGCCGAAACCCTCCCGCTCGAGCCGCTCGGCGACGTCCAGCGCGATCTCGACCTCCGACCCGGTCGCGAGCAGGATAACCCTGCGAGTTCCGCTGGCGGGCCGAAGCCGGTATCCGCCGCGCGCGCTGAGATTGTCGCCCGCCGCCGTGGTCCGCAGCAGCGGCAGGTTCTGGCGCGAGAGCGCGAGCACCGAAGGTCCGTCGCTCTCGAGCGCAAGCGCCCAGCACTCGGCGGTTTCGACCGCATCGGCGGGGCGGAAGACGTCGACACCCGGCATCAGCCGCAGGCTCATCAGATGCTCGATCGGCTGGTGCGTCGGCCCGTCCTCGCCAAGCCCGATCGAGTCGTGAGTCATCACATAGACGACCCGCGCCCGCTGCAGCGCCGACAGCCGGATCGCCGGCCGGCAATAATCGGAGAAGACGAGGAAGGTGCCGCCGTAGGGGATGACGCCGCCGTGCAGCGCCATGCCGTTCATCGCCGCAGCCATGCCGAACTCACGGATGCCGTAATAGATGTAGCGCCCGCCGTAATTTTCGGACGTCAGCGGCTCCTGGCCCTTGGTCTTGGTATTGTTCGAGCCGGTCAGGTCCGCCGACCCGCCGATCGTCAGTGCGGACGCGGCATTGATTGCCTCGAGCGCCATCTCCGACGACTTGCGCGTCGCGATCGGCTTGGGATCGGCGATCAGCCGGTCGATGTGCGGCGCCAACCACGCACTGTCGGCCTTGCCGGCAATCCGCTCGAGAAACTCGTGCTGCTGCCCGCTCGCCTCGAGCCGCTTGCGCCATTCGGCGTGGAGCGCTGCGCCGCGCTGCCCCGCCGTCCGCCACGCGCCGAGCACGTCGTCGGGAACCGTGAACTCCTTGGGATCAAGCCCAAGCTCGGTCCGCGCCGCCTCGACCTCGGCCTTGCCCAGCGCCGCGCCATGGGTCGCCGACGTGCCCTGCTTGTTGGGCGCGCCATAGCCGATGATCGTCTTGCAGCGAATCAGGCTCGGCCGCTCCTGCGCCGAGGCTTTTTCGATCGCCTGGCCGACCTTGCCCGCATCGAGCCCGTCGACCTCGATCGTGTGCCAGCCGGCGGCTGCGTGGCGCGCGACCACGTCCTCGGCCCGCGAAAGGTCGGTCGATCCGTCGATCGTGATTCGATTGTCGTCCCACAGCACGATCAGCCGCCCGAGCTTGAGATGCCCGGCAAGCCCGACCGCCTCATGGTTGACGCCTTCCATCAGGTCGCCGTCGCCGGCGATGACGAAGGTGCGGTGGTCAACCAG
>JASLBJ010000027.1 GCA_030146725.1 Sphingomicrobium sp.
CGTCTATCTCCTCGACCGTCGCGATGCCGTCCCGCACAAGACAATACGCCTCACGCAGCAGCGCGCCCTGCAGCCGGTTGAACACGAAGCCTTCGATCTCTCTGCCAAGCGTCACCACCGTCATGCCGCAACCCTCGTAGAAAGCTCGGGCCCGCGCGACGACCGCCGCGTCGGTGTCTGCCGAGGGCACAAGCTCGATGACCGGGAGCAGATAGGGTGGGTTGCCGGGGTGCGCGACCAGCGTGCGATGCCGCCCGGGCAGGTCGGCCGTCACCTTCGAAATGGGAATGGCGGACGACGCGCTGGCCAGCACCGCCTCTTGCGGCGTGAGCCGGTCGAGTTCACCGAAGATCGTGCGTTTGAGGTCGCGATCCTCCGGACCGCATTCCTGAACGAGATCGGTGCCCGCCACCGCCGCCTCGACCTCGCTTGTTACCCCGATCCGCGCGAGGATGGTTGCCGGATTTTCGCGGATCAGGCTGTGCCGGTCGAGCTCCGACAGCCTGGGTGCAATCTCGTCGAGGATCTTGTCGCGGCGGCCGGCATCGGGCTCCTGCACGATCACGGCGTGTCCGGCTCGCGCGAAGACGATTGCGAAGGCGACGCCGATGCTGCCGCCCCCAATGATGGCGACCCGCATCATGCGCCCGCCGCCCCGACGGTCATGCCGCCGCACACATAGAGGGTCTGACCGGTCACGAAGCCGCTGCGCCGATCGAGCAGATACGCGACGGCATGGGCGACGTCTTCAGGCTCCCCCATCCGGCGCACGGGGATCGCCCCGATGATCGCCTGAGTGTACGGCGAGTCCGGCGGGTTGGCCTTCTCGAACAGCTCGGTACGGATCGGGCCAGGGCCGACGGCATTGACGGTGATCCCATACGGCCCCAGTTCCAGCGCCCATGTCTTGGTAAGCCCGATCAACGCCGCCTTGGTGGCCGAATAGACGGTGCGCAGTTCCTTGCCCAACGCCGCGCGCGATGACATGTTGACGATCCGGCCGAAGCCGGCATCCTTCATGTTCGGCAAAAGCGCCTGGGCGCACTGCATCGCAGTGCGGACGTTGAGCGAGACGGCGAGATGGAGCTGCTCATTAGTCTGCTCGTCGATCGGGCCTGGAAGCACAATGCCGACATTGTTGACCAGCCGCGTGATCGGGCCGTCGGCCAACGCCGCCTTGAGGGCATCCGCCGTGGCCTGGGAGTCGCTCAGGTCGGCGATGATGCCGTCGCCGACGCGATCGATAACCACCACTTCATAGCCTTCGGCGCGACACCGTTCGGCCGTCGCGCGGCCGATACCGGCGGCGCCTCCGGTGATGAGCACGCGCTCGCGCGAATTCGGGATCATCAAGATTTCAACTCCTCAAACTGTCGCAATCGGGGTGACTGGCGAGCCCACGGCGCCGGGCAGACGCAGTGGCGCGGCGGTCAGCAGGAAGCGGTTGCGGCCATGCTCCCGGAGCCAGCTGGCGAGAGGCGTGAGGCGCCACAGCTCGCCCAGGTGGATGCCGTTCTTGAAAAGGCAATGTTCGTGCAGCGGCAGGACCGAGGCGCATGCATCCGGGTCTTCCCGCGCGGCCGGATAGGCCTCGACCGCATGATTGTCGGCCGCAATCGCCGCGACGCCGCTATCCGTGATCCAGTCGAGCAGACGCTGGTCGCGCCCATCGAGCACCGCGCAGCTGTTATGAAGGCGTTGCGCGTCGGGTGCACCCTTCATGCCGAGCACGATCTCGGCGAAACCGGTGTGGATGCACAGGATGTCGCCGGGCTCGACCACAACGCGATCCGCTTCCATCACGCGCTCGATAAGGTCGAAGCCAACTCGCCTGTGCTCCTCGCCAACATGGGCGTGGAGATCGAGCATCACGGCGCGTCCCTGAACGCCGTGCGCGGCCATGTTCTCGATGCCCAGCCGCAGCGCCGAGGAGGTCGAACCGAGGCCCACCCCAGCGTCCGTCAGATCAGTCGGCCCGATCAGGTCCTCGCCGGCGCGGAAGCCGTTGTAGTAAACCCGCTCCGCCACCCCGTCGCCATCGGCGTCGAACAGCCCGCCAACATGGGCGAGGCTGTCCCACTGAGTCGAGTATTGTAGATAGAGGATGGCGAGGTCGTCGTTGAACACGTCCGTGTTGAGCGGGTCGTTCAGAGTCACATTGAAATTGGGCCGCCCCTCGCGGATCGTCGGTCTCAGTGCTGGAGGATGGCGCCGTGGGTTGAGCGCGGTACCGCCGGGCAGGTCGAGCGGCAGGCTAAGCGAGAAGGATATCCCCTCCGTTGCCTCTGCAAGTCCTTGCCGGACCTTCTTCGGGGTGATCAGATTCAGCCGCCCGAGCTGATCGTCGTCGCCGAACTCACCCCAGTTGGAGCCTTCGGGCCGGTGTAGCCAGCGCATGGTCATGGCCTTTCTCCTAGCCTCCCGTCATGCCGCGGCGTACGTCATTGCGCATCTGCCGGGCATAGGTCTTGAAATCAACTTCGAGGATGTAACGGTCGGCATCTAAATAGGTACGCCGCTGGTAGTCCCGATGCTTCTTGACCTCGCGCTCCCTCGTACGGGGGTCCGGCAGGCGCATGGCGCCCGAGAGCGCAGCGGCCAGCCATTCGCCCTGGATCTCGACCAGCGGGATGGTGGGGCCGACCGGCTGGACCAGCCCCGCGAAGTAGAGGCCGGAATGGCGGAGCGCGACCATGCGCCGGTAGAGCTGGCCAGCTTCCGTCGCCGGGTCGAACAGCTTCTTATCGAGGAAGGGGAAGCTGGTGTTGTAGCCGGTCGCGTAGATGATCGCATCGAAATCCTGGCGGCTGCCGTCGTCGAACTCCACTGACTTGCCGTCGAGCAGCTTGACGTTCGGCTTCACCGAAAGCCAGCCATGGCCGATATAGGGCAGTAGATCCTGGCTAAGTGTCGCATGTTCGCGCCACATCGGGTGATCGGGTTTTCGCAGCCCGAAGCGGCTCTGGTCGCCGACGCCCAACTTGATCGCCTGCGCCATGATTTTGCGGGTGAGCAGTGTCGGCAGGCCCAGCTTCTTGGAAAGAAAGCCGGACCATTGGTCGGTCGGCAGGCCCATCAGATATTTCGGCATGATCCAGGCGCTGCGCCGCGTTGACACGGTCACATGCTTGGCGCGCCGCGCGAGATCGACCGCGATGTCAACGGCGGAATTGCCGAGGCCGACGACCAGTACGGAGTTGCCCTCGAAGGGAGCTGCCGTGCGGTAATGATGGGAGTGGATCGTCTCGCCTGAGAAACTGCCGGTGAATTGTGGGTATTTCGGATCCCATAGATGCCCGTTGGCGATGATAACGTGGCCGTAACGCCGGCTCTCGCCGTTTTTCAGGCGGATCACCCACTTGCCGTCGGCGCCGCGCTCGACCTGCTTGACCTCACTGTTGCAGCGGATGCGGTCGCGCACGCCAGAATGATCGGCATAGGCCTCCAAATAGGTCAGGAAGTCGTGGTGCGAGAGGAAGTCCGGCAGATGCCGCGGTATCGGGAAGTCCGAGTAGCCCAGATTGTCGCGGCTCGTGTCGATGTGCAGGCTAGCGTAGGCGGAAGATAGCCCGCTGTCGTTCTCGTAGCGCCACATGCCGCCGATATTCGATCCCTTCTCGAAGATATCGGCCGTGACGCCGCGGGCCTTCAGGGCCTTGGCGACCGTGATGCCCGACGAACCAGCGCCGATGATGGCGATGTCGGCCATATCGGCGCTGTCGTTGTCCGAGGCCCGCTGGACGTTGGACTGATTGTGCTGGATTTGATCGAGCATCTCACTCTTCCGTGCGATGAAGGAGATAATCGTCGATGAGCGCCGCGATGTCGGGATCGTGAGCAATCCCCAATGTCTGGCTGAACCGCGAGGCGAGCAGGCTCGGCCAGCTCTCCACAATGGTCTGGACGCGCTCGTCGGGTGCATAGTCGATCCTGGCCGCGCAGCCGTTCGGCGCTCTGTCCTGTGCGTGCTGCGCCAAGTCCTGCACCGATACCGACAACGAGGGCAGGTTGATTGTGCGGCTCGCCGGAAGCGCCGCCCCGGGCGCGTCATGCAGCGCGATCAACGCCTGTGCGACCGTACCGGCCGAGGTGAGCGGTACTATCGTCTTCGGCGCAAGTGGGACGACGATGTCCCGCCCTTCGAGCGGCTCGCGCATGATGGAGGCTACCAGGTCCGAGATGGTCGGAGTGCTGTTACTGGGTCCCGCTCGCGCCAGCACGATCGGCAGCCGCAAGACTCGCCCGTCGATCTTGCCGCGCCGACTCGCATCGGCGATCAGCAGCTCGGCGATCGCCTTGTGGGTTCCGTAGGCGGTCGTGGGTGAGACTGCGTGGCCCTCATCGACCTTCGTCTTCGGATGGCCGCCATAGACCGCGAGCGAGCTCGTGAAGACAAGCGTCGACGGTACCTCCGCGCCCGCGATGATCCGGCGCAGCGTGTCGACATTGGCCGCATAGGCGCCGTCGGGATCGCGCTCTACTTCGAGCGTCAGGCCCGACGCGAGATGGAAGATCGTGTCGAACCGCTGTTGCAGCAAGCGGTTGAGAAAACTCGGGTCGCTAAGGTCCCCGACCAAGGTGTCGATCGCAATGCCTGCCCCGGCGAGGACGAGCGGGGCCACGCGATCGATCAGGGTGAGCCGCACGATCGGCGCTTCCTCGCCCTGCCAGCGCAGCGAGCGCCGGGCAATCAGCGTTTTCGTCAGCCGCCGGCCGAGGAAGCCGCTTGCGCCGGTGATAAGCACATGCCTCATGACTCATGACCCACAATAGTCTGAAATCGCATACCATCCCTCCGCCTTGGCGACATCACCCTCGTTGAAGGCTAACATACTCACGAGTATGTCGACAGGGCGCATACTCGTGAGTATGTTAGTCTTCTAGGTAGGCTGAAAAATTCTGTGGATGCACTCGGCCAGCGCCGAGTGACCTTGTCGCGCATAAGAGCCTGAGGAGAAGCATAATGACGGCGGGCGGGCCTCAATCGAAGACGTCGCTGGTGACGGGCGCCCGCATCGCGCGAGCCTTCGAGCACGAAGGGGATTAGCTCGTCGCCGCCTGCTATCTTTCTTTGCCTTTGCACCAACGAGGCAACCATCGCGACCGGCGTCACGCTGGAGATCGATGACGGTCGCTGCATCTGATCGGCGGACTCAGCTCCGGCGGCGCAATCCCTCCACCAGCGGCCACACCATCTTTTCGGCGAGCACTGCACGATCAGCCGCCGTCTCCCTATCGCTTGGCCGATACCAGTAGATTGACCACTGCAGCGCACCGAGCAGGATCTTGACCGTCACTGACTGGTCGAGTTCGCCAAGAGAGCCATCCTGGGCGGCGGCGGCAAGCTGTTGTTTGAACAACTCTTCGAAACGATCGCGGCTGGCGATCAGCTCGTCGAAGATCGCCTTCTGCTCGGGTGTGCTACTCCCGAACCGATGAAGCTGGACGCCCTGCGCCACGACCGTCTCAAGCGCCTGAAACTCCATCATAGCTTGGGCATGGGCCAGCAGCATTGCGGTAAGCACCTCGAGCCCGTTGCCCTTGGCCCGCATCGCCGGCTCGACTGCCTCGAACAGCCGGTCCATGCCCTCACGGTGCACAGCGATGTAAATATCCATTTTTGAGTCAAAGTGATGGTACACCCGCCCCTTGGTTGAGTCCATGCGTGCGGCGACGTCGTCGATCCGGGTCGCGTGATAGCCCATCTCCATGAAACATTGGGCTGCCGTCTCAATAATCTCCTGCCGGCTCTCTTCGGCGGTGCGTATGGGGGTAGGACGGTCGGCCAAGGGATTTCCACTGTCGGGGTGCAACGAGGGACGGCCAGGGCCACCACGCCCACATTAAAGCTTTGACGTGCGCAGGGAACAGGGCAATTGATTTCCTGTTCCGGGAACGGGTTCGTACCGGCCTCCAGACCCGGTTTCTGGCGAAGTTTTGCCCTGGACAAAGCTACCGGAGTTTAAGCCATTTTCAGGCGGCCATGTCGAACAGCGAATCAACGAAGGCAGCTTGGGCGATAATGTCGTTCCCGCCGATCCCTCTGACCTGGCCTTCCTAAGAAACTCCCCCGGCTTCGGGTGTGGCGGCTTCTTGCAGAACGTAGCCGAGTGCCTTGGCGCGCCGTTGCAGATTGGTGAGAACACGCTGCCGGTACCGCTCCTCATGATAACTGGCACCGGGATCGGTGTAGTTCATTCCATGACGCAGCGTGTTGTAAAAGAGCACCGCGATCTTGCGGGCGGTGGCGGTGACCGCCTTGGCTTTGCAGATACGCGCTGAGAGACGGCGATAGAACGCTCCCAGTGCCGTGTCGGTGCGCCCAATGGTCACGGCGGCCAGCCGAAGCGCGGCCGCCGCACGGTTGCTGGAACGGCGGGTTCGCGACGACAGAATTTTGCCTCCCGAAATCTTGTTGCTCGGGGCAAGGCTCAGCCACGACGTGAAATGCTTGGCGGTTGGCCAGGCTGAGAGGTCGGTTCCGCATTCGCTGACCAGCTTGAGCGCCAATGCCGGCCCCATCCCGTGGATCTGGGTCAGGTCGACACCGAGCAGCGCGTGGAGCGCCAACCGGACGTCGAAGGCCGGTGCGTTCGGCTGTTTTGTCGTATGACGGGGAGAGCATCAGGAACCGTGGGGCATTGGGTAGTCTATGCCGGCAGAGGCAGGTAGGCTGATGGACCTCCCTACCAGACTGAGTTCGTGGACAATCCAGCATGCCGTCACCCCTGCGCGTTGAGCTTCAGCTTCGCATTGTCAGCGATGATGACACCATAATCCGGGACGAGGTGATCCTGCAGCTCGACAAGAGCGATGACCGGCTCGAGGCCGTTGGCCTGTGCCTGAAGGACTCCAAGGATCTGCTCGGCCGGCTCCAGCACGCCGTGGTCGAGGCCCAGGCGGCAGCCTACGTCAACCGGCATCGCCGCTGCTCCGCCTGTGGCCGCCGCCTGCGCGGCAAGGGACACTACCCGATCGTCTTCCGCACCGCGTTCGGCCATGTTGCGCTCGCAAGCCCCCGTTTTTACCGCTGTCGGCGCCACCCGGCGGACAGCAAGACCTTCAGCCCGCTGGCCGAGTTGTTCACCGAACACACCGCACCGGAGCTGCTCTACCTGGAGAGCCGCTGGGCATCCCTGATCTCCTTCGGCATGACTGCCGCCCTGCTCAGGGATGTCCTGCCGGTGGCCGGCACGACCAACCCCGAGACTATCCGCCAGCACCTGCACAGGGTCGCCGACCGGCACGATGCCGACCTCGGCACCTGCCAGCCGGATTTGATGGATGACGGTCCCGCCGCTGATCAGGCGTCACTGATCGCACGGGAAGCGATCATCGTCGGGATCGACAGCGGCTACCTCCGGAACTGGCACGATAAACAGAAGAAGTTCGAGGTCATCGTCGGCAAGTCGATTGCCGAGGATTGCAATGACTGCTACTTCGGCCTCGTCCGCAGCCAGGATGCCGATCCCAAGCGCCGGTTCTGCGAGGTGCTGCGGCGCCATGGGCTGCCGGTGGATCAGCCAGTTACGGTGCTGACCGACGGCGGCGATAGCATCCGCGCGCTGGTGAGCGATCTGCCGGTCGGCAGCGAGCATCATCTGGATTGGTTTCACGTCGCTATGCGGTTGACCGGGCTTGATCAATACGCCAAGGGTTTGGCCCATCACTGCCCGATCGTGGCGGTGGCGCTGCAGCATCGGCTGGAGCGGATCAAGTGGCGGCTGTGGCACGGCGATGCCGACGAGGCGCTGACGCGCGCCCGCAAGTTGGCCGAGGATGTCGGCACCCTGGTCAGCGGTTATCCCGGCCTGACGCGGTTGATCAAGGCGACGGCTGGGTTGGCCACCTACATCGGGAACAACGTCGCCGCGATCACAGACTATGCGGCGCGCTGGGACCATGGCGAAATCATCTCGACTGCCTTCGCCGAATCCGCCGTCGATCTCGTCATCAGCAGGCGCTTTGCCAAGAAGCAGCAGATGCAGTGGTCGAAGAAAGGGGCCCATCGGCTCCTGCAGACCCGAACCCGCACCCTCGACGGCACCCTCCACGACCTGTTCACCAGCTGGTATCCAGGCATGCCCGCCAACGATGTCCAGCCCGCCTCATTCGCTGCCGCAGCCTGAGCTGCCCCACGGTTTCTGGTGCTCTCATCGGTGACCGTCTCCGCTGAGCGTTCCATCGGGCCGCGCAGATCCTCCGCGGCCTTTTGGAGACTCTGTTCCGCAGCCAACATGATGCCGGTCGGAACCTGGACCCGGTTCAGCATCGTGCCGGTCCGCTCGTTTTATCGCCGCCCGCAATCCCGACACCGGAAACGCCGGAAGCAACTGGAGAGCTACCTTCCCGTAATCCCGGGGAACGTGACCAACAGGGCGACCGCCAGCATTTGCAGCATGATGAACGGCACCAGCGACTGGAAGATCTCGCCGAGAGAGATGTCTGGCGGAGCCACACTTTTGAGGTAGAACGCGGCAGGCCCGAACGGAGGAGACAGGAAAGAAACCTGCATGTTCATGCAGAACAGCACGCCGAACCAGACCGGATCGAGGCCAAGCGACACGATGATCGGCACGAAGATCGGCATGGTCAGCAGCGCGATCCCAACCCAGTCGAGAAAGGCGCCCAGCACGAAGAGGATCGCCATCATGACCAGGACAATGACGGTCGGATTATCGGAGATCCCGACCATCATCTGGGTAATGAACCGGATCCCGCCCATCAGGTTGTAGACGCCGACCAGCGCAGTCGCCCCGATGCCGATCCAGACGATCATGCCAACCGTCGCCAGCGTCTGGAGTGCGGAGTCGCGGAGCAAAGCGTAGGAAAACTCCCCGCGCAGGACGGTGGATAGGAGCACGCCGCCGACGCCAATGGCCGAGGCCTCGGTGACGGAGGCGATGCCGCCGTAGATCGAGCCGAGCACGAAGACTACGACCATCAGAGGCAGGATCAGGCCCTTGAGCAGTGCGATCTTCTCCGCGGTCGGGATCGCCTCGCTGTCCGGCGGCGGGGCGATGGCGGGATCGGTATAGGCCCTGAAGAGGATATAGGCGACGTAGAACATCGCGAGCATGAACCCAGGAATAAATGCCGCGGTGAACAGCTCGCCGATCGAGACGTTCGCCGTCAGACCGTAAATGATCAGCACGATTGACGGCGGAACCATGGTCCCGAGCGCTCCGCCGGCGCAGACCACACCGATCGCCAATTTCCGGTCGTACCCCTGCCGCAACATCTGCGGCAGGGCGAGGAGCCCGAGCAGCACAATCTCGCCGCCGATGATGCCGCTCATCGCCGCAAGGATCACGGCCACGAAGATCGTCTGCACCGCGACGCCGCCGCGGATCCGGCCGCCGATCAGCCGCATCGCGTCGAACAGGTCGCGCGCGATGCCCGAGCGGTCGAGGATCGCGGCCATCAGCACGAACATCGGAACCGAGACGAAGACGAACGACCCAACGAATGAATAGATCCGGCTGGTGATCAAAGGGATCGCCCCAGGCCCGAAAGAGCCGAGCGCGAAGATCAGCGCGACCAGCAGCGTGACGAAGGCCAGCGGCATGCCGGTCAGCAGGAGGAGCACCATGATGCCGAACATGAGGAGCGTGGCCGAGCCGATCCCCAGCGCCTGCAGGTCAAAAAGCTCGAGCATCTAATGCGTCTCCGTGAGGTCTGCCGGGCGGCGGAGCCGCTTGAGATGGTTGACGACGAAAATCAGGTACTGCAGGGCGAGCAGGCCCAGGATCACCAGCAGGAAGATCTTGAGCACCGCAGGCGTCGGCGGGTTCCAGGCGCTTCCGCTGCGCTCGAGGCGGAACTCGCCGCCCGGCGTGAACATCGCACGCTGCACCATGATCCAGCCGGCGTAGACGAAGAAGAGCGTGGCGACACAGGAGGCGATGGAGATCACCACATCCAGCACACGTCGCCAGTAGGCGGAGACATGATCGTAGATCAGCACGACGCGTATGTGGCTGTTGCGCGCGGCGCAGTATAACCCGCCGTAAATGAAGGCGATGCCGCAGAGGAAGGTGGTCGCCTCATGCGCCCAGATCGTGGGGCTGTTGAAGACGTAGCGCAGGAAGACCTCCATCAGCAGGATGATCGCCGCGGCAACGATCCCAAGTGCAAAGGCATATCCTAAGCGGTCCACAAGGCGGCCAAGCAGACCCGCCTCCGGGTAGAGTTGTCCGATTCCCTCACTGGTCGAGGCGAGGTCGATCGCTACCTTTGAGTCCTGATCCGGCTTCATTGCATTGATTCCCCCTGGTGAATTGAAGGGCAGCCGGCGGCAGTGTCGCGCCGCCAGCTGCGGCCGGATCACTGCTTCAGCAAGTTCTTCTCAGTCAGGTAGGCGATCAGGGTGTCGTAGACCTTCTGCGCCATCTTGGACCGCTCGGCGACCTTCTGCCATTCGCCCCGCGCGATGGCGCGGAACTTCACCCGCTCCTCTTCCGACCAGTTGTGCACTGTCACCGCGCCGGATGCCTTGGCCTCGGCCACGGCCTCCTGATCCCGCTCCTTGAGCGCGTTGATCTGGGTCTGCTGAAACACCTTCACCGACTCAGTGAGCGCCTTCCGGATGTCCTCGGGCAGCGCATCCCACTTCTCCTTGCTCATCGAAACCTCGATGAGCGGCAGCGAGTGGAAGCCAGGGTAGACCGGGTTCGGCGCAATCTTATTCATGCCGAGTTCCTGGTTGACCGAGAACACGCTGTAGTCCGCGGCGTCGATCACGCCCTTGTCCAGCGAGGTATAGACCTCCGACGACGGCAGGTTGACCGGGGAGGCCCCGGCGGCGGCGAAGACCTGGGCGATCAGCCCTTCGGGGCTGCGGATCTTGACGCCCCGCAGGTCTTCGACGGTCTTGATCGGCACGCGTGACACCAAGGCTTCCAGGCCCGGCGTCGAGACGCCGATAAAATGCAGCCCATATGGCTCGATCAGCTCGGCCATCAGCTCCTTGCCGCCGCCGTTCTCGACAAAGTCGATCATCTGCGACGGATCGGACCAGGCCCCGACCGGGTTCGCGATCAACCCGAAAGCGGGGTCCCTGCCGGCGAAATACGAGGTGTCGGTAATGTGACCGTCGAGAATGCCCGAGGCGATCGCATCCGGGGTCTCGGGGTATTCGACGATCGAGCCCACCGGCAGCAGTTCGACCGCAACGCGGCCGTTGGTCTTTTCCGTCACGACCTTGGTCCAGCCCTGCTGGAAGATGAAGTTCGGGTTGCCCGCCGGGTCTGACGACTGGAAGCGGAATGAATATTCCTGCGCGGAGGCCGCGGGCAAGCCGAGGCCCATCAGTGCCATGCATGAGGCGGCTAGCAGCAATTTTCTCATTTTTGATCCTCCCAAGGTTCCGAGTTGGTGA
>JASLBJ010000041.1 GCA_030146725.1 Sphingomicrobium sp.
CCGCCAAGCGGCTTGCGGCGTGCGCGCGGGATCGACGGACCGGCCGCCGGGATCGTCGGCTTGGACGAATTGCCACGGTCGATCGAACCGCCATCGAGGATCGTCTTGATCTCGTCGCCCGACAGCGTCTCATATTCGAGCAACGCCTTGGCCAGCGTCTCGAGCTGCTCGCGGAAATCGGTCAACACCGACTTGGCGCGCTCATAGCCGGCTTCGACGATGCGGCGGATTTCCTTGTCGATCGCCTGCGCCGTCTCGTTCGACATCTGCTTCTGCCGGTTCATCGAATAGCCGAGGAACACCTCTTCGTCGGCATCGGCATATTGCAGCGGTCCAAGCGCGTCGGACATGCCCCAGCGGGTCACCATGTCGCGCGCCAGGCCGGTCGCATACTGGATGTCGGACGAGGCACCCGACGACACCTTGTCATAGCCGAACACCACTTCCTCGGCGACCCGGCCGCCCATCGCAACCGACAGGTTCGCGTACATCTTGTCGCGGTGATAGCTGTAATTGTCGCGCTCGGGCAGCCGCATGACCATCCCCAGCGCCCGGCCACGCGGGATGATCGTCGCCTTGTGGATCGGGTCCGACGCAGGCTCGTGCATCGCGACGATCGCATGGCCCGCCTCGTGATAGGCGGTCATCTTCTTCTCGTCCTCGGTCATGACCATCGAGCGCCGCTCGGTACCCATCATGACCTTGTCCTTGGCCTCCTCGAACTCGCTCATCGCGACCAGCCTTTTGCCCTTGCGAGCAGCCAGCAGCGCCGCCTCGTTGACGAGATTGGCAAGGTCGGCACCCGAGAAGCCAGGCGTTCCGCGCGCGATCGTCCGCCCATCGACGTCGGGCGCAAGCGGCACTTTCTTCATGTGCACCGCTAGGATCTGTTCCCGGCCCTCGATGTCCGGGCGTGGAACGACGACCTGGCGATCGAAGCGACCCGGACGCAGCAGCGCAGGGTCGAGCACGTCGGGACGGTTCGTCGCCGCGATTATGATGATGCCCTCATTGGCCTCGAACCCGTCCATCTCGACCAGCAGTTGGTTGAGCGTCTGCTCGCGCTCGTCGTTGCCGTTGCCGAGGCCCGCGCCGCGATGGCGGCCGACGGCATCGATCTCGTCGATGAACACGATGCACGGCGCCGACTTCTTGGCTTGCTCGAACATGTCGCGCACGCGGCTTGCGCCGACGCCGACGAACATCTCGACGAAGTCCGAACCGGAAATCGCGAAGAACGGCACGCCTGCTTCACCCGCGATCGCGCGAGCCAGCAGCGTTTTGCCGGTGCCCGGCGAGCCGACCAGCAACGCGCCCTTGGGGATCTTGCCCCCCAGTCGCGCGAACTTGCCCGGATCCTTCAGATATTCGACGATTTCCTCGAGCTCTTCGCGCGCTTCGTCGATCCCGGCGACGTCGGCAAACGTCACTCGGCCCTGCTTTTCGGTCAGCATCTTGGCGCGCGACTTGCCAAAGCCCATCGCGCCCGAGCCGGCGTTCTTCTGCATCTGGCGCATCACGAAGAAGCTGATGCCGAGGATGAGCAGGAATGGCAGCGAGTTGATCAGCATGATCATCCAGAAACTGGATTGCTCGGCTTCCTTGGCCTGAACCTGGACGCCGCGCTGGATCAGCCGGTCGGTGACCTGCGCGTCGGCCGGCGCCGTCGTGCGGAAGTCGGTCCCGCTGGCGAGCTTGCCGGTGATCGTCTGATTGCCTGCCGCCGTGGCGGCGGTCGTGACAGAGCGGACATTGCCCTCGTCGACCTGGCGCACGAATTCGGAATAAGGGATCGGTTCGCCCGCGGCCGAACGCGGCCCGTCGAGCATCTGCACGAACAGTACGAGCCCGAACAGCACGCCGACCCAGATCAGCAGGCTGCGGGTCCAGGCGTTGCCAGGCTTCTTGTCCTTGTCGTTCATCGGTGTCCGCTCTTGTGGATTGCCGTACCTAGATAAGCACAGGCGCCTTAATGACAATGATACGGGTTTCGAGCACCGCGTGAATCATCCTCGATCCGAACAGTTCACCCGGCGGTCGAAGCAGGGGTTGTTGCGCGCGGAGGGGCAGGGCTGAGTCGCCAGTATCTGCCTTCAGTCTCCAGCTTGAGCCCCGCGAGAGTGCCGGTCGCACCTCGCTCGAGGCCCTCCAGGGCCGCGATCAGCTTGGGTCCGGACGGCTCCGCACAGCCAAGTCTGATCATCGCGATGATGAGCAGTCGCCGCTTGAGCTCGCGCGGGAGGCCCGAAGCATCGAGCACAAGCGCCGCTCCGTCGCTCCGGTGCCGCTCGGCAAACGCCTGCTCGGCGGCCCAGCCGAGCGCCTGCTCGGCCTCCCAGGCGTTCGCGGCAGCGGCGGCCAAGCGGGCCGGATCGAGCCACTCGGTTGCGGCGAGCAGCGCACGCGCCCGGCTACGGTCGAAGCGCAGGTCTCGATTGGTGGGATCGTTCGCGGGTGTCAGCCCCGCCTCCGTGACGATCGCGTGGAGTTCATCGCGGCGCCAGTCCAGCAGCGGCCTGACGAGCAGCAGCCCCGCGCCCAACGGTCGGCTGCGCTGCACACCCGCCAGGCCGCCGATACCGGCACCCCGGGCAAGGCGCATCAACAGCGTCTCGGCCTGGTCGTCGAGGTGGTGCGCAGTGGCGACTGCGACGAGCCCGCGTCGCTGCGCCCAGCGGGTCAGCGCGCCATAGCGGGCATCGCGGGCGCGGGCCTGCAGATTGCCGGCAGCGCCGTCGATCGGCTCGACGGGCAGCGTTTCGTGCCGAACGCCGAGCCGCTCGCAGGTTCCGGCAACCATCAGCGCCTCGCCGGCGGCTTCGGCGCGCAATCCGTGATCAACCGTCGCCGCCTCGACCAGCCCAGGACGGGCAGCGGCTGCCAGCAGCAGCAGTGCAAGGCTGTCGGGT
>JASLBJ010000044.1 GCA_030146725.1 Sphingomicrobium sp.
GTGTAGAACGGATGGAACGGAAGCGTGTCCTTTTCTTCCTTGACGTCGACCCCGGTCGGATTGCTCGAGCCCGGAATGTGCAGCGCCCAGATGTGGAGGATGGTGACGCCCGCGATCACGAACGGAAGCAGGTAATGGAGCGAGAAGAAGCGGGTCAGCGCGGCCTGGTCGGGCGCATAGCCGCCGAGCAGGAAGATGCGCAGCGGCTCGCCGACGACCGGGAAGGCCGAGAAGAAGCCGGTGATGACCTGCGCGCCCCAATAGCTCATCTGGCCCCAGGGAAGCACGTAGCCCATGAACGCAGTGGCCATCATCAGCAGGTAGATGACCAGCCCGAGCATCCACACCAGCTCGCGCGGCGCCTTGTAGCTGCCGTAGAACAGGCCGCGGAAGATGTGGACGTAGGTAACGATGAAGAAGAAGCTTGCGCCGTTGGCATGGGCGTAGCGCAGCAGCCAGCCGGCGTTGACGTTGCGCATGATGTGCTCGACCGAATCGAACGCACCGTCCGCCGACGCATAATAATGCATCGCGAGCACGATTCCGGTGACGATCTGGATCATCAGGAACAGGCCGGCGAGAACCCCGAAGTTCCAGAAGTAGTTGAGGTTCCGCGGGACCGGATAGCCGCCGCCGATCGCTCCGTGGACCAGCCGCGGCAACGGCAGCCGGACGTCGATCCACTGCATGAACGCGGACTTGGGTGCGTAGGGACTTGCCCAGGAGTGGCTCATACTCTCTCTCAGCCGATGCGAACGAGGGTGTCGGACGCAAAGGCATATTCGGGCACAACCAGATTGGTCGGCGCCGGGCCTTTGCGGATGCGCGCGGCAGTGTCGTAGTGCGAGCCGTGGCAGGGGCAGAAATAGCCCCCGTATTCACCGCGGTTCTCGCCTTCGGCCGTGCCGAGCGGCACGCACCCCAGATGGGTACACACCCCCAGCGTAATCAACCAGTTCGCCTTGCCCGGCTTGGTTCGGTCGGCAAGCGACTGCGGATCGCGCAGCGAGTTGGCCGGGACCGCGTTGGCGGCCTGGATTTCGGCCGGAGTGAGGTTGCGGATGAACACCGGCTGCTTGCGCCACACGGTCTTGATCGCCTGTCCGGGCGCGATCTTCGAGATGTCGACCTCGCTCGAGGCGAGCGCGAGAACGTCCGCCGACGGGCCCATCTGAGTGATCAGCGGCGCCACTGCGGCGAGTGCTCCGACCCCGACGAAGCTGACCGCGGCGATGTTGATGAAGTCGCGGCGGCGGACTCCGTCACCCTCGACCCCCGCGTCTGTTGTCCCGGAACCCTGTGCGGGCTGTTCCAACGTGGCCATGCTCACCCTTATGACGCTCTATCTGGCTTGCTCCCGTGCCGGAACAGCACGAAGCGGCGCTCGTGGAGGCCCCATGAGCGATTGGCGCGCCTGATAGACGGGCGGCCCCGGCTTTGCCAAGGGGCGATTGAGGCGATAGAGAGTCTCTCTCAATTGGTCGGCACCGGCCCGCACTCCACCCGGCCACCCACAGGATCACACTGGATGGGTGGCCGGGTGGGGTGCGGGCTGGTGCCGGCTAAACTTCAAAGAAAAGCCCGATAGGCGGCGGCTCATGCGCATCGCGCTCTACCAGCCCGAGATCGCCGGCAATGTCGGCGCGGTGATGCGGCTCGGCGCGTGCATGGGCGTTGCCGTCGACCTGATCGAGCCGATGGGGTTCGAGTGGGACGATGCACGGGTACGGCGGACGGCGATGGACTATGCCGATCATGTGGCGGTGGAGCGGCATCGCGAGTTCGACGCGTTTCGCGCGGTGCGGCGGGAGCGGCTGGTGCTTTTGACGACGAAGGGCAGCAGCTCGCTTTACGACTTTGCCTTCGAGCCGGACGACACGCTGTTGTTCGGAAAGGAAAGCGGCGGCGTTCCGGTGGAGGTCGCGGACGCTTGCGCGGCGCGCGTGCGGATTCCGATCCGGGCCGAGGTGCGCTCGTTCAACCTTGCGACTTCGGCAGGAATCGCACTCGGCGAGGCGCTTCGCCAGACGGGGGGCCTGCCGACATGATCGTGCTCGACGAGCAGCAGCAGGCCACGCGCGACTGGTTCGAGGCGCTGCGCACGCGCATCTGCGCGGCGTTCGAGGGACTAGAGCGCGAGGCCGGCAGCGACGCAGCCTTCGCCTTCACGCCGTGGGAGCGGACCGATCCGTCGGGCGAGCCGGGCGGCGGCGGCGTTCGCGGGCAGATGGCGGGCCGGGTGTTCGAAAAGGTCGGGGTCAACGTCTCGACCGTCCACGGCACCTTTGCGCCCGAGTTCGCGGCGAGTATTCCGGGCGCCGAGGAGGACCCGCGCTTCTTCGCCACGGGGATCAGCCTGGTTGCCCACATGGCCAATCCGCACGTCCCCGCGGTGCACATGAACACGCGTTTCCTGACGACGACTCGGCGCTGGTTCGGCGGCGGCGCGGACCTCAACCCGGCGATCCCCTGTCAGGAGGATGCCGACGCTTTCCACGCGCGGCTGCGGGCGGCGTGCGCGGCGCATGACCCGACCTTCTATCCGCGCTTCGCAAAGTGGGCGGAGGAGTACTTCTGGTTGCCGCATCGCGGTGTCGCGCGGGGCGTCGGCGGGATCTTCTACGACCGGCTGGAAGAGCATTTCGACGCGCATTTCGCGTTCACGCGCGATGTCGGCGAGGCGTTCCTTGATGTGTTTCCGGCGATCGTGAGGCTGCGGATGGACCAGCCGTTCGGGGAGGCCGAGCGCGAGCGGTTGCTCGAGTTTCGCGGACGCTATGTCGAGTTCAACCTGCTCTACGATCG
>JASLBJ010000112.1 GCA_030146725.1 Sphingomicrobium sp.
CTCCGTGTCGAGCAGGTCGGGGGTCATCGCCCCGCAGGCGATCACGCCGAAGCCGCCGGCATTGGATACGGCCGAGACGAGGTTGCGTTCGCTGACCCAGCTCATCGCGCCGGCCATGATCGCGGTCTCGCAGCCGAGGAATTCGGTCCCGCGGTGCATCAGTTCGGCGAGGCGAGCGCGACCCGCTTCGCTCGGCGCGCGGGTGATGGGCTCGGCGACATTCCTGCGAGCACGGCGGCGGGTTCGTCGAGGCCGAAAGCGGTGTGCAGCACGCGCACCGCAAGCTCGGTATAGACCTCGGGGATCAGGACGGTGATCTTGATCTCCGACGTGGTGATCGCGAGGATGTTGATGCCGCGCTCGGCGAGCGTCTGGAACATCAGCGCGGCGACTCCGGCGTTCGAGCGCATTCCGACCCCGACCGCGCTGACCTTGACCACGTCGATGTCGGTGACGATCTCGGAAAAGCCGACCTTGTCCTTCAATCGTTCGAGTTCGTCGACGGTGTGGGCGAGCGACGCGGTCGGGACGGTGAAGGTGAGGTCACTCGCCTGGTGGGCTCGCGGCACCGATTGGACGATCATGTCGACGTTGATGCTTGCGGCGGCGAGCGGGCCGAATACGGCCGCGACGACGCCCGGCTTGTCCGGCAGCCCGCCCAACGTGACCTGCGCTTCGTTCTGGTCGTGGGCGATGCCGGTGACAAGATTGCGTTCCATTATCAGTCCTTCGATTGCGGCGATCCGCTCCTCGCTGGCGATCAGGGTTCCGGGCAGGTCCTCGAACGAGGACAATACCTGGATCGGCATGTCGTAGCGCATCGCAAGGCCGACCGAGCGGGTCTGCAGCACCTTGGCGCCGACCGAGGCGAGTTCGAGCATTTCCTCGTACGTGATGCAGTCGAGCTTGCGGGCGCGCGGGACGATCCGCGGATCGGTGGTGAACACGCCCTCGACGTCGGTGTAGATGTCGCAGCGGTCGGCGCGCATTGCGGCGGCAAGGGCAACGGCCGACGTGTCGGAGCCGCCGCGGCCGAGCGTTGCCAACGCGCCCTCGCTGGTGATGCCCTGGAACCCCGGGATGATCGCGATGCCCCTGGCCGCGAACACGCCCTCGAGCAGCTGGACGTCGATTTCCTCGATCAGCGCCGCGGCATGGCCGGATGCGCGGATCGGCAGCTGCCAGCCCATGTAGGAGCGCGCCTTGAGGCCCATGCCCTGGAGGGTGATCGCAAGCAGGCCGCTGGTGACCTGCTCGCCGCTGGCGACGACGACGTCATATTCGCGCGGATCGTAGAGGGCGGCGGCCTCGCGGCACAGTTGGACCAGGCGGTCGGTCTCGCCGGCCATAGCCGAGACGACCACCGCGACTTCGTTGCCGCGCTCGGCCTCGCGGCGGACACGTTCGGCGACGCTGCGGATGCGCTCGATGCCGGCCATCGAGGTGCCGCCGAATTTCATCACGATGCGCGGCATTAGGTGTGGTGCTGGTCCTTGGGCGTGGGCTCGGGTCCTGTTAGACAGGCAATCACGAGCAGTTCAAGTATCGAGGCATGAGCAGTTCAAGTATCGAGGCATGAGCAGTTCAAGTATGGTGGCATGAGCAGTTCAAGTATCGTGGAGCGCGAGGCCGCCCACTTCGGCGCGCTTGCCGGCGACTGGTGGGACCCCGATGGAGCATCGGCGATGCTGCACCGGCTCAACCCGGTGCGGCTGGGCTATATTCGCGACCGCATCGACCAGCACTGGAAACTGGACGAGCACCAGCGCCGGCCGTTGGCGGGCAGGAGCGCGCTCGACGTCGGCTGCGGCGCCGGGCTGCTGGCCGAACCGCTGGCGCGGCTTGGTGCGGCAATGAGGGCGATCGACGCTGCGCCCGAGCTGATCGACGCGGCGCGGGCGCACTCGGCCGCGCAGGGGCTGGTGATCGACTATCGCGCCGTGCCGGTGGAGCAGGTCGACGGGCAGTTCGACCTGGTCACCGCGCTCGAAGTGATCGAGCATGTTGCCGATCCGGGGGCGTTCGTGGCGGCGCTTGCTGGGCGGCTTGCGCCCGGCGGGCTGCTGATCCTGTCGACGCCGAATGCGACGGCATGGTCGAAACTGCTGACGATCACGCTGGCCGAGGGGTTCGGGCGAATTCCTAAGGGCACGCATGACTTCGCCGCGTTCATCGCGCCCGAACGGATGAAGGTGTTGTTGGACTCGGCGGGGCTGGCGTGCGTCGATGTGAAGGGGATTGCGTGGAGCCCGCTTCGCGGGCTGCACCTGAGCGAGGATGTGCGGCTGAACTATCTGGTTGCGGCGGTCAGGGGGTAGGGGGGCGGCGCGGCGCGGCAAAGCCGCGCCGTCGGTCCTGTCGCCTCTTCGGGCGCAGGCCGTCCGGCATTCGCCGTCTCTTGCGCAACTCCGGCGACGCTTTGCGTCGGCGTCGTTGCGGTCGGCGGCTTATGTCAGAAATCAACCTTGTCGTAGTGCATCGGGGGGATGATCACTTCCATCCGCTCGCCCAACAGCGGGCGGAACGACGGGCGCGACTTCATCACCGCGTACCAGTCCTTGGTCTGCTTGTGACTGCGCCAGTCGAGCGCGCCGAGATAGTCGATGACCGACAGATGCGCGGCAGCGGTGATGTCGGCGAGGCTGAGGCCTGGTCCGGCCAGCCAGCGCCGATGGTCGAGCAGATAATCGAGATAGTCGAGATGCTCGCCCGCCGTCCGCATGACCTCACGCAGGACGCGGGTATCGGGGCTTTCGTGGGTGACGAGCCGCTTCATCATGCGCTCGTTCATCAGCGGATCGACCGCCTCGCGGAACAGCTTCTCGTCGAACCACGAAGTCAGCCGCCGGATTTCGGCACGAACCACCGCATTGCCGTGGATCATCGGCATGCGGTCGATCGTCTCGTCGAAATATTCGACGATCGGCTGCGATCCGATCAGCGTCGTGCCCGTTTCGGTTTCGACCATCACCGGGGTCTCGCCGGCCGGGTTGAGGTCGATGAACTCGTCGCGGCGTTGCCACGGGTTTTCCCGCACGAGCTCGGGCGAGATGCCCTTTTCGGCGAGCACCAGGCGCACCTTGCGTGAAAAGGGACAAAGGGGGAATTGGTAAAGCTGCCACATGGAAGGCTGCTTTACCCTAGAGAACGCAGGCGTCTAGCTGGCGACCTCGTCATTGTGCGTGAAACCCGGCAATCCGGCGGACTTGTCGAGGCCGCAAACGCTCCGTTCCGAACGCCGGGATCAGCGCTTCGGGTAGTTGGGCGAGGGCAGGTTGGCGGTCGCCTGTTCCATCTCGCGAGCCGCTTCGGACAGCGCCCGCGACACTGCCGGCAACGCGGCGGCCATCGCCTTCATGCCGGCCTGCATCGTCACTTTGCTTGCCGCGAGCTGGCCCTCGAGATTGCGCTCGAAGTTCGGATCCTCGGCACGTCCGAGGTCGCGCAGGGTGCGGGTCCGGTCCGCGGGCGTGACCGCGCGGCCCGTCGCTGCCGCTTCCAGTTCGCCGACCGGCAGGTTGAGCATCGCCTTGCCAAGCGCCTGCATCATCGCGCCGAGCCGCTCGGCCGTGGCCGGGCTCGTCAGTTCGGGCGGAATAGTTATCGCCGAGGACGGCGCCGGGGCTGCGGCTCGCGGCGTTTTCACCGGAGCCGGCGCCTGGGCGAGAGCTGGGCCGGCGGTTGCGGCCAATACGATCAGGAGCAGGGTCGCACGCATTACTCAGGTTCCTCGACTCGCACGCGGCACGGACAAGCGAAACGCTGCACCGCAGGGGCTTAGCCGAACATGAACGCAGGATAAATTAGCGCATTCCAAGCCACACCAGGGCTGCCGCGCCGGCGATGATCCGGTACCAGGCAAAGGGCGCGAAGCCGAACCGCGTGACGATCTTGAGGAACGCCTTGACCACGACCCAGGCGACGATGAACGACACGAAGCTGCCGAGTGCGATATAGCCGAGCTGGTCGGACGTAATTTCGTCGCGATACTTGAACAATTGCAGCGCGGTCGCTCCCGCAAGCGTCGGGACCGCGAGGAAGAAGCTGAACTCGGCGGCTGTCTTACGGTCGACACCGAAGCTCATCGCACCAAGGATGGTCGCACCTGACCGGCTGACGCCCGGGATCATCGCGAGGCACTGGACGAGGCCGACCCCGATGGATTGCCGCACCGACAGGCTTGCGACACCGTCGCATTCGCGTGGCCGGGCGTACTTTTCGACGATAAGGATTGCGAATCCGCCGATGATCAGCGCCCAGGCGACGATGACCGCGTTGGCAAGCAGCAGGTCGATATAGTCGCCGAGCGCGAGGCCGAGCACGACGGCGGGGAAGAAGGCGATCAGCAGGTTGCGGGTGAACGCAAAGGCGCTCGGCGACCGCTGGAACAGGCCGACCAGTACGTCACGAAAGGTGCGCCAGTAGAGCACGACGATGGCCAGGATCGCGCCCGGCTGAATCGCCACGTTGAACAGCGCCCAGTCGTTGGCGTTGAACCCCAGCAGTTCGGTCGCGAGGATCAGGTGTCCAGTCGACGAAACCGGAAGATATTCGGTGACGCCCTCGACGATGCCGAGCAGGATGACGAGAAGCAGGACCGGCATCGGTTCGGCGTCCGGCTTAGTTGGCGGCGGTGAGGTTGACGCGGCGACCCGCGAACCGTCCACCCTTGTTGAACCGGCCAAGCCATTCGTACCCGACCGTGCCCAGTGGAGTCGGCGTGATCCCGAAGGCCTCGAGACCGGGCGCGCCCTCGGTCGCGACATTGTCGCGCTGGAGCATCAGCCACTGGTCGCGGGTCAGCGGCGCACCGGGCAGCCAGCCGAAGCGGGCGAGCATGGCGCCCATGAAGTCGGGCATCTCGACGACTTCCGGAGTCTGTCCGGTCAGCTCGAGCACCGCGTCATGCAGCTCGCGCATCGTCAGCACCTGCGGCCCGCCGATCTCGAACGTCTTGCCGCCGAACCGCTCCGGATCGAGCGTCGCCCTGGAGATGGCCTGAGCGAGATCGCGGACATAGACCGGCTGGAAGCGTCGCTGCGCGGCGATCACCGGAAGGAACGGCAGCTTGGCCATGGTGGCGAAGCGGTTGGTGATCTGGTCTTCGGGTCCGAACACCAGGCTCGGGCGGATGATGGTCGCGTTCGGAAAGGCCTCGCGGACGGCAAGCTCGCCCTCGCCCTTGCTCTTGCCGTACTGCGATTCGCTCGCCTGGTCGGCGCCGATGGCCGAGACATGGACGAGCGAGGTCGCTCTGTTTGCCGTCGCGGCCTGCGCCAGTGCGCGCGCGCCGTCGACATGGGTTGCGGTAAGCGCACCCTTCATCACGCCGCACAGGTTGATCGCCATGGTCGCGCCGTCCATCGCCGCAGCGACGCTTCGCGGGTCGGTGATGTCGCCGGCGACGAAGCCGATCTGCCCGACCTGGCCAAGCGGCTGGATGAAGTGCGCGGTGCGCGGGTTGCGCGCGACCACCCGCACCCGGACACCGCTCTTGAGCAGCATCTCGCACACGTAGCGGCCAATAAAGCCGCCGCCGCCCAGTACCGCGACCAGTTCTTCCGCCCGTTCGATCATCGGACCGCCCTAGCGGCTGGCGACAAGCGTTGACAAGGCACGAGCGCCGCCTCTAAGCGCCGCCGCCTACCGCAAGACCTGTCTTCGTGCCCAGGTGGCGGAATTGGTAGACGCACCAGCTTCAGGTGCTGGCGCTCGCAAGGGCGTGGAGGTTCGAGTCCTCTCCTGGGCACCATTCATCTACGTCAGTCGGTGTGACTGCTGGTCGGCAAGCGGCGGCCGGACCTCTCCGGACGTATCTGCACGGTGCAAAAGGAACGCTGGCTGGGGCCTGCAGCGGCCTGTTGCCAAAACGGATCATTAACACGCATCTATTTTCCATTGTTGTGGTAGTGAGCATCCATTGCCCCATTCCGTAGCGAGCACCGGGTAACTGAGAGGGTTGAAGCCTCCCGCTTAGCGAGCCGGAGGAAGGTCTTGACCAGCGCTGCGAGGAACCTCCGGGCGGCGGTCGTTGACGGCACCGCGCCGCAGAACGAGCCGGAGCTGCAATTTGCACGGTCCGAAGCCAAGTATCGCGGACTGCTCGAGGCAGCGCCGGATGCAATGGTGGTCGTCGATGAAGCCGGTGAAATCGTCCTCGTCAACGTACGGACGGAGATCCAGTTCGGTTATACACGTGACGAACTGATCGGCAGGAAAGTCACCGAGATCATCCCGACCGGTTTTGCCGAGCGGCTGATTGCAGACGGAAGCCGTTCCTCGGCTGAAGCGCTCGCGCAGCATATCGGGACCGGAATCGAACTTGTGGCGCTGCGAAAGGACGGCGGCGAATTCCCGATCGAGATCATGCTCAGCCCGCTGCGCAGCGCCGACGGGGTGCTGGTCACCGCCGCGATCCGCGACATCAGCACGCGCCGGGCAGCGCAGGAGCTCGTGAAACGTGCCGAAGAACGCTACCGGGGCCTGCTCGAAGCGGCCCCGGACGCGATGGTGGTCGTCAGCCAGACCGGCGAGATCGTCCTGGTCAACGTCCAGGCGGAAAAGCGATTCGGCTACCCTCGTGACGAACTGATCGGCCGCAGGGTCACCGAGATCATTCCGAGCGGATTTGCCGAGCGGCTGGTTGCCGACAAGCTGCGGTCGCCCGAAGAAGCCCTTGCGCAGGTGATGGGTGCCGGGATCGAACTTACGGCCCTTCGCCGCGACGGCCGCGAGTTCCCGATCGAAATCATGCTCAGCCCTCTGAAAACCGCCGACGGTATCCACATCACCGCGGCCATTCGCGACATCAGCGTGCGCAAGCTGGCCGAAGCCGACCTGATCGAAAAGATTGCCGAGCTGAAGCGCTCTAACGAGGAACTGAGCCAGTTCGCCTACATCGCCTCGCATGACCTGCAGGAGCCGCTGCGGATGGTCTCCAGCTACACTCAGCTGCTGGCGCAGCGCTATGTCGGCAGGCTCGATGCCGATGCCGACGATTTCATCGGCTTCGCCGTCGATGGCGCCACCCGCATGCAACGGCTGATCCAGGATCTGCTCGCTTATTCGCGCACTGGAACGAAGCGGATGGACGTGGTGCTGGTCTCGAGCGAGAAAGCGCTGGAACTCGCCATGGCCAACCTCGCCAGTGCAATCGAGGACAGCGGTGCCAAGGTCACCCGCGATCCACTGCCGGAGGTCCACGCCGACGAAACGCAGCTGGTTCAGCTATTCCAGAACCTGATCGGCAACGCGATTAAATATCGCACCGCGAGCACGCCGGCAGTACACGTCTCGGCCGTTCAGAAGCGCGGCAGGTGCCAGTTCTCGGTCAAGGACAATGGGCTGGGTATCGAACCGCAATATCATGACCGGATCTTCGGCATGTTCCAGCGTCTCCACAACCGCAATGAATTCTCGGGCACTGGCATCGGTCTCGCGATCTGCCGCAAGATCGTCGAGCGCAACGGTGGCGAAATTTCCGTCAGATCGAGGCTCGGTCGCGGTTCGATATTCCGCTTTTCGCTCGGCCAACACGAACCGGAAAGACGAGACCAAGATGATTAACGTTTTGCTGGTGGAGGATAGTCCCGGGGACATCCGCCTGACGCAGGAAACCTTTGGCTGCGCGAACTCGGACATCAGGCTGCACGTCGCGATGGACGGCGTCGAAGCGCTGGCTTTCCTGGCGCAGGAAGGCGCCCATTCGGACGCGCCGCGCCCCGACCTGATCCTGCTCGACCTCAATCTTCCCAAGATAGATGGCCGCGAGGTGCTGAAGCACATCAGGGGTGACGATCGGCTCAAGAGCATTCCGATCGTCATCCTGACCACGTCGGATGCGGCCGCCGACATCAACCAGAGCTACTCGCTCCAGGCCAACAGCTATCTCAGCAAGCCGGTGCAACTGGAGAAGTTCGAAAGTGTCGTTCGAAGCATCAATGACTTCTGGTTCGAAAAAGCCAAACTCCCGCAGGTGAAGTGATGCGCGTGACGCCCGATCGTATCACCATGCTGCTGGTTGTCGAAGACAGTCCCGGCGACGCTCGCCTGATCCGGGAGATGTTCAACCAGGGAAGCGCCAGAACGACCATATTGACCCACGTCGATACGATGCACGCCGCCGAAAAGCATCTCGCCGAGCATGTCGTCGACATTGTCCTTCTCGATCTGGGACTCCCCGATGCACAGGGACTCGAGGCGGTTCGCCGGGCGCATGCGGCGGCACCGACAATGCCGCTGGTCGTCCTCAGCGGCCTCGACGACGAGCGAATTGCCGTTGAGGCGCTGCAGGACGGCGCGCAGGATTATCTGATCAAGGGGCAGATCGATTCGCGCTCCCTGCTCCGTGCGCTCCGGTATGCGATGGAGCGAAAAAGCCTCGAAGGGGACGCGCGGGCATTGTCCGCAAAAGTCGAAATCGCCTGCCAGGAAGCTGAGGCGGCTACGGCTGCCAAGGCGACATTCCTGGCCAATATGAGCCACGAGATCAGGACACCGCTCAACAGCATCATCGGTTTCAGCGACCTGCTGCTCGACGATATCTCGCTAAAGCCGGTCCAGAGAAGATATCTCGAGCTGATCCAGAATGCCGGCGGCGCTTTGCTCACGGTGGTCAACGACGTCCTCGACTTCTCCAAACTGGACGCCGGAAAGGTCGAGCTGACCAGCGATCCCTTCTCACTTGAGGATCTGGTCAGCAGCACCGTTTCGATCGTCGAAGGAACGGCCGACGCGAAGGGGCTTGATCTTACCGTGCAGATCGACCCGTGCCTGACGCCATGCTTTCGCGGCGATCCGGCGCGTATTCGGCAGATCCTGCTCAACTTCCTGAGCAATGCCGTGAAGTTCACGCCCGCCGGCAGCGTCTCGCTAAACATCGTCAAGGTCTCCGCCGGACCGTTACGCGAGCAGCTGCGCTTTTCGATCTCGGACACCGGCTGGGGCGTTCCCCTGGAGCATCAGGCCAGCCTGTTCGAGCAGTTCGCGCAGGCCGACCCGTCAGTCAGCCGGGAGCATGGCGGAACCGGCCTCGGACTATCGATTTGCAAGAGTCTCGTGGAGTTGATGGGCGGGCGCGTCGGCTTCATCGACAATCAGGGACCTGGGGCGACCTTCTGGTTCGAAATCGGACTCGAAACCGTCGCCGCGGCTGCAGTGAAGCCCGAAGTCTGCGCTGACCCCAGCGATGGCGAAGGATTGCGAATCCTGCTGGTTGAAGATCTGCCGATCAACCGCGAGCTCGCCTGCACCATCCTCAGCAACGCCGGTCACTCGGTGGAGATCGCCTGTGATGGGATCGAAGCGGTCGCCGCAGTGCAAGAGAATGCGTACGACGTGATCCTGATGGATATCCAGATGCCGCGAATGGACGGGGTCACGGCCGCTCGCAAAATCCGCGAGCTCGACGGTCCCGCTGGACGTACGCCGATCATCGCCATGACCGCCAACGCCCTTCCCGAACAGGTCCAGGCATTCCGCGAAGCTGGCATGAACGACCATGTGGCCAAGCCCTTCAAGCAGCAGAGCCTCCACGAGGCCATTCGCCGAGTGATCGATTCGCCCCGGCCGGGCAGCCCGATGAGCCCTTCCCCCGTGATTTCCGACGCCGTCCAGCCGCTTCGGATGACGGCCAAGTGACTCTCCGCAGCCGGACGGCGGCGGTCACCATGGTTCGCTGGCATCCACCGGCGATCCCGAGAAGCGGGGGATCGAGGCGGTAACGCCGGTCCTCGCCGCACTCTTGAAAGCGGGCGACGACCGCTCCCATCTTCAGGTCATGATCAGCATCCGACCGTTCGCCTCACTGGGCCACGCCGACCATGGCTGGCTCGACGCCCGCCATCACTTCTCGTTCGCAAGCTATCACGACCCCAGCCGCATGGCGTGGGGGCGCATCCGCGTGTGGAACGACGACAGGATCGCGGCCAAGTCGGGCTTCCCGCCGCATCCGCACCGCGACATGGAAATCGTCACGTATGTTCGCACCGGCGCGATCACGCACCAGGACTCGCTCGGCAACAAGGGCCGTACCGGCGCTGGCGACGTGCAGGTGATGAGCGCCGGCACTGGGGTCACGCACGCCGAGTATAATCTCGAGGACGAGGCGACGACCCTCTTCCAGATCTGGATCGAGAGCGACAAGCCCGGCGCGCAGCCCGGCTGGGGCGCCAAGCCGTTCCCGAAACAAGCCCGTGACGGCGAGTTCCAGCTGCTTGCAAGCGGCCATTCCGACGACGGAGCGCTGACCATCAACGCCGATGCGCGGGTGCTTGGCGCAACCGTCCGTGCCGGCGAGGCGATCGAGATTGACGCCGACCCGGAGCGCCACCTTTACATGGTGCCGAGCGGGCGCGTGCGGGTGAACGGCGTCGAAGCCGCCCCGCGCGACGGGATCGCGATCACCGGCGAGGATCGGCTTCGGATCGAAGCGGAGGAAGACGCCGAACTGGTGCTGGTCGACGCCCGTTAACCCGCGCTGTGCTTGAAGCGGGCGGCAAGGCGCGGCATGGTGGCATGCGCGCGCCGCGGGCAGCGCGATACCAAAGATGATCGGGATGGAATGAAACACGGGCGGATCGGCTTGGCAGTGCTTGGCGCGGCGTTCGCGCTCGGCCTCGCCGTGCCGGCCGCAGCGCAGGACGCGAGCCCGCCGCCGCCGACCGAAACGCCCGCGACCGATGCGGTCGGCCCGCGCGAGCTGCGCGACTTCTCGCTTCCGGGCACGGTCACCCGGCCGGCCGAACCACCCGCGCAGCGCCCGGCTCCGGCGACAACCCGGCCCTCACCGGCGACCTCGCGGCCCGCGCCGACGACGACGCAGCCGGCGCCGGCCCGATCGGTGCCGGCCCAACCCGCGCCGACAGCGCGACCGGCCGCACCGTCCAGCCGCCCGGCGACGACCGAACCACCGGCTCGCCCGACGCCCGCCCCGATTGCCCGGGAGACGGCGCCCGCCGCAACGCCGGCACCGCCGCCGGTTGCGGCACCGTCCGCACCCGCGAGTTCGGTCACCAGGACGCTTTCGCCCGCCGCTCCGCCGGCCGGTGACTTCGCCGCCGACGAGCCCGCCCCGTCCCTGCCAACCTCCGCGCTGCCCGATTCGGGCGAGGGCGGTCTCGGGCCGCTGCCGTGGCTGCTCGCCCTCGCGCTATTGGCTGGTGCGGGGGTCTATTTCTGGCGCCAGCGCACGCCCGGTCTCGCCCTCGCCGGAGGCTATCGCGAGGCGCCTGCCCCAGCGCCGTCGCCGACGCCGGCTCCCCGGCCGCTCCAGCGAGCACCGCAGCCGCAGCCGCAGCCGCAGCGGACACCGCAGCCGCAGCCGCCCTCCCGGCCGCCGGCCGCCCCGGCACCCCCAGCCACGCCGGCACTCCCGACCGGGATCGTCTCGACGCGCATCCGGCCATGGCTGGAGATCGAGTTCACGCCGACGCGCTGCGTGCTTGCCGAGGACAAAGCGACGATCGAGTTCGACATCGCGTTGTTCAACTCGGGCAGCGCGCCGGCCCGCGACGTGCTGGTCGAAGGCACGATGTTCAACGCCGGTGCCTCACAGGACGAGGAAATCGGCCGCTTCTTCGCGACGCCGGTCGGGCAGGGCGATCGCATTCCGGTCATCGAACCGCTTCGGAAACTGTCGCTCAAGAGCGCGGTGAGCCTCGGCCGCGACCAGCTGCGCGAGTTCGAGGTGGCCGGCCGCCGCCTGTTCGTACCGCTGCTCGGCTTCAACGCGCTTTACAGCTGGAGCTCGGGCCAGGGACAGACCTCGGCCAGCTACCTCGTCGGCCGCGACACCGATAACGCGAAGCTTGCGCCGTTCCGCCTCGACCTCGGCCCGCGCCTGTTCCGCGGCCTCGCTGCTCGCGAGCACCAGGTGCGCGTCCGGCAGTAGTCGCTACTCGGCGGGAGTAGCGATCCCGGCCGCACCCTTCTGGCCGGTCAGGCTGAGCAGCTGGAGCAGGAACACGATCGTTCCGGCAAGCCACAGCATCGCGGAGACGATCGCCAGCACTTCCATCTGCCGCAGCACCGCAAGCGCGATCCCCACCGGCAGCAGCACCGCCGAACTGGCCGACAGCAGCAGGTGGACCCGGGCAAGTTTGCGCGTCGCAAGCTCGGGGTAGGCACGATAGACGAGCCCGAACAGCGCGAGGCTGGCCCAGCCGACCAGATTGATGTGCGCGTGCACCGGCGAATATTGGAATTCGCCGGTCGCGCCCATGTAGATGCCCATCACCACGCCGATGATCAGCAGAATGGTTGCGAGCAGCAGGAATTGCAGGTCGATACGGTTCATGAGTCCCCCCAGACTGATGAGCCATCTTAAATGCGCCCGATGCAGCCCGGCAAGAGTGAAACTACGCTTGCCAGAGCGCTGCTGCCACGGTCCCAACGGGATCCATCCGATCGCCTTGCAAGCTCCATGAGGCGCATGAGATCCGCAGCGAGATCAATCGACCACCCTTTTGGCCTGCTGCGGTTTGGCGATCGGCCGCAGCTCGACGGACGCGACCGAAGCAAGCCAGAAGCAGATGGTTATGAACAGATGGGGCGGCGGGCGTGACCTGCCGCGGAACAACTCCGCGCCGCGCGGATCGATCAGCAGGACGTAAAGC
>JASLBJ010000187.1 GCA_030146725.1 Sphingomicrobium sp.
TCGCCACCGTCGGCAAGCGTCAGCGGCGCCTCACGCGCCCGACTGATCGTCACGGTCTTCCCCGTCAGCGATCGCGCCGCCGTCGCCCCCAGCGCAACCGTCAGCGGCGGCCGGATCAGGCTCCGCTCCTGGTCGATCCACCAGCGGCACGCCTCGATCTCGCCGGTGTCGGGTTTCGAGTGGATCCGCTTCTTGCCCTTCAGCACAAACTTGAAATGCTTGACCGCATTGGTGACATAGGTGGTCGTCCGGTCGATCCCCGCCTGCTCGAGCGCCGCGTCGAACAGCTGCCCGGCCGGACCGACGAACGGCCGCCCGGCAAGGTCCTCCTGGTCGCCCGGCTGCTCGCCGACGAACAGGATCGTCGCGTCGAGCGGCCCTTCGCCGAACACCGTCTGCGTCCCGCACCTGTACAGCTCGCACCGCGTACAGCCCCGCGCTTCCTCGAGCAGCGCTTCCCATGAGCTACGCAGATTGCTCTTGGGCTCCAGCCGCCGCTCGGCCGCAAGCGCTTGCTTCTCGCCATCCTGCGCCGCCGATCGATCGATCATTTCCAGCTCCCGCGCCCTCGCACCTGCAATCAGCGGCTGAACGAGTGACGTCTCGGGCATGTTGCGCCAGTATTTCTTCGGCATCTCCTTGAGCATCGCCCCGACCTTCAATCGCGCCGGATTGAAGGTCGACGCATAATAGGTCTTCCACATCGCCTCGAGCGGATCGCCGTCCGGAGCATCGCCGCGCCCCGCGCCCGGCCCCTCGCTCAGCGTCTCGCCGTTCCAGTGGATCGACAGTTCGGGCGTCAGGATCGACCACTGCATGTTGGCGAAGCGGCGGACGAAGAATCCCGCCTCCTTGCGCACGATGTGGTGCTCGGGCTCGAAAAAGGCCACGAAGCGCATCCCCCCGCCCGGCTCCTCGATCTCGCGGAAGCGAACAAAGGCGTGCATCTTGTGCGCATCGCGCCGCACCTCCTTGGCCAGCCGCTCAAGCCGGTCGAGCAAAGGGTCGGCGCGGTCCTCCATCGCCCCGCGGCTGGACCGCAGCTTCCACAGCATCGCATACAACAACGCGAAGCGCTCGGGATCCCGGTGACACACCACAGATCGCGCCAGCTCGACGAACGCCCGCGGCACCGCGAAGCTCGCCGCCGGCGCCGGCGGTCGCTCCTCCCCGAACAGATCCGGCTCCGCTCCCGCAACCTGCCACACCACCGCCTGCGGCGGCACGCCTGCCTCGGCGAGGTCGCGAGCAGCATCGCGCCAGCCGTCGAAATCGTCCGGCCCCGCCAGGGCCACACGATGCGCGTCGATCTGCGGTCCGTCAGGGAGCATCGGTCTTTGGTCCATCCTGTGTCACAGGCAGGCAACCACGCTGCGGGTCAGAGGTTTCAGCCCCGCCAGAGCGGGAGCGGGTGCGTGTTGCGTGTTTTCGAGTCCGAGCCGCTGCCGTTCGCGGACAGCCATCAGCCACTGCCGTGGATCGGCCTCGCTCGACACGCACCCTACTTCATCGACGAGTCCGGCGCCCCCTGGACTCCGATCGGCCAGAACGACGCGATCACCTGGCCCGAGCTCGCCGGCCTCTACCGCCGCCGCGACCTGCCCGCCGTCGAACGCCACCTTCGCTACCTCAAGGCGCACGGGGTCACCTGCCTCCGCCTGATGCTCGAATATGCGCAGGTCCGGCACCGCTATCTGGAACGCCCCGCCGGCCACTTCGTCCCGGCGATGGTCCAGCTGTGGGACGACCTCTTCGCGATGTGCGAGCGCATTGGCCTGCGCATCCTGCTGACCCCCGTCGACACCTTCTGGATGTGGCTGCACTGGCGCTGGCACCCGTGGAACCGGACAAATGGCGGCCCGCTCACCCACATGCGCGAGAGCCTGCTGTGCGCCGGCACGCGCGCGGCGTTGAAGGCCCGGCTTGAGTTCGCAGTGCGCCGCTGGGGCGGCTCGGGCACGCTGTTCGCCTGGGACCTGTGGAACGAGATCCACCCCGCGCACGGCGGCGACCAGGTCGACTGCTGGCACGAATTCATCGCCGACATCTCGGCCCATGTCCGCAACCTCGAGCAATCGCTCTACGGCCGCACCCACCCGCAAACCGTGTCGCTGTTCGGCCCCGAGCTGTGGCTCAGGCCGCACCTCGCCATGCGCCCCCCGATCTTCCGCCACCCCGACCTCGATTTCGCGACGATCCACATCTATCGCGAGCGCTCGATCGACAATCCCCGGGACACCGCCGCACCCGCGCGCGCCATGGGCCGGATCGTCCGCGAAAGCCTCGCCGAGATCACCGACAATCGCCCGTTCCTCGACACCGAACATGGCCCCATCCACGCGTTCAAGGACAAGAAGCGCACACTGCCCGACGCGTTCGACGACGAATATTTCCGCCATCTCGCCTGGGCGCACCTCGCATCCGGCGGCGCAGGCGGCGGGATGCGCTGGCCCAACCGCAACCCGCACGTCCTGACCCACGGAATGCGCGTCTCGCAACGGTCAATGGCCGCCTTCCTGCCGCAGATCGACTGGACAAGCTTCGCCCGCCGCAACCTCAACGAGGAAGTGCGGGTGCGCAACTTCGACGCCTTCGCCTGCGCCGACGAGCGCCAGGCTTTGCTGTGGCTGCTGCGTCGCCGCACCCTTGGGCGAGACGGACGGATGCGTACCGACCTGACCCCGATCAGCGCCAACGTCGAACTCCCGGGGCTCGCTCCCGGATCCTATCGCATCCGCGGCTGGAACACGCTCGACGGATCCCCGGCGGAGGAGCTAACCGCTTGGTCGGACGGCACGACGCTGCGCTTCGAAAGCGCGCCAATCCTCGCCGACCGCGCCTTCGCAATCACGCCCGCTCAGGCTGCGAACAGCTCCAGCTGCTGACGCTTGGGTGCGACCAGGCTGCGCAAATCGGCCTTGTCGGTCAGCAGGGTAGGGCGCCAGTCCGCGGCCGCGATGAACGGCCGCACCTTGGTGATCGACAGCGTCAGGCGCGCCACGTCG
>JASLBJ010000288.1 GCA_030146725.1 Sphingomicrobium sp.
CACAGCCATCACCTGTGGCCCGACGCGAGCTTCGACGGGCAGGTCGAGTGCTGGAACGATGCCGCGACGCTCGCCGACGCCAAGTGGGAACGGATCATGGGCGAGGTCTGGCCGCGCGCCCAGGCACACGTCGCGGCCGAGCTTGGCACGGGGATGCCCGACGGAATCGTCTTCGCCTCGAACACCCACGATCTGCTGATCCGCCTCGCCGCCGCCGCCCCACGCGCCCCCGGTCAGCCACTCGGTGTGCTCACCAGCAGCGGCGAGTTCCACAGCGCCCGGCGCCAGTTCTCGCGCTGGGCGGAGAGCGGCGAGATCGCGCTGACCGAGGTCGCAGTCGAGCCGTTCGACAGCTTCGCCACGCGCTTCCTCGCGGCCGCTGCAGATGGTGCTCACAGTCTAATCATGGTCAGTCAGGTGCTGTTCGGAAGCGGCCGCGTCTTCGGGTCCGTCGACGATCTCGCAGCACTCGCCCGGCCGGAGGGGCCGTGGGTCGTGGTCGACGGCTATCACGCGTTCATGGCCGTCGACCAACCACTCGGCCCGGCCGCCGCAAGCGCGGTCTTCTACCTTGGCGGCGGGTACAAATATGCGATGGCCGGAGAGGGGGTCGCCTTCCTCCACGCTCCGCCCGGCTTCGGGCCCCGGCCGCCGATCACCGGCTGGTTCGCCGAGTTCGACGACCTCAGCCTGCCCGCCGGCATGGTCGGCTACGCGCCCGATGCGATGCGCTTCATGGGCGCGACCTTCGATCCCTCGGGGCTCTACCGCTTCAACGCCGTCCGCAGGATGCTCGATGAGGAGGGACTCACCACCACGCGCATTTCCGCTCATGTCCGGGCGCTTCAGGGGTTGCTGCTCGAGCAGGTGAGAGGAACGGCGCTGTCGCAGGCCGAGCTGCTCAACCCGCCGGGACCGGGTCCCCAGGCCCGCTTCCTCGCCCTTCGCAGCCCGCAGGCGCAATCGTGGCAGCGCGCGCTGAAGCAGAACGACTGCACGACCGACGTGCGCGGCGAGGTGCTGAGGATCGGCCTCGGACTTTACCATGACGAAGCCGATATCGCCGCATTCGGAGCACTTGCCGCCACCCTTTAGAACGGTCACTGGCCAAGCTAAATGTCTGAGCAAGAAGCCGGACTCTGGGTCCCCTGACTACGAACGAGGCCTCCTGTGCCTGGCGGCAGGCGGAACGTGCTCAGTCGGAAACCGTTGGTGCGGTTCGAAGGGAATTCTAGCATGACCAAGTGGTTTTTAGCTGCCGGCGTTGCCGCGCTGGCGATGGCCGCACCGGCAGGTGCCGAACGCGGCGGTGGTAAGGGCGGACAACAGGCCGAGCGCGGTGGCGGCGAAAAAGGCGGCGGCGCGCAGCGTGCCGAACGTCGTGGTGGCGGCGGCGACGCTGGCAAGCAGCGTGTCGAGCGTCGCGGCGGTGGCGGCGGCGAAATGCGTGCAGCCCGTACCGAACGCCGCGGCGGCGGCAGTGACGCCGGTGCGAAGCAGCGTCCTCAGCGTGCTGCGGCACGCGACGGTGGCGAGAAGCGGATGGCTCGTGCCGAGCGCGGTGGGCGTGACGATCGCCAGGCCGAGCGTGGCAACCGCGTCGATCGGCGCGAACAGCGCGTCGCCAACCGGGTCGAGCGCAGCGGACGCGACCGGCAGATGGTCGACGGCGGTGATCGGCAGGCCTTTGGTGACCAGTACGTCGCCGGCCGTGACGCTCGTCTCGATCGCCGCATGGCGCGGATGAACGGCAATCGTGTAACGGCGCGCTTCGCTGAATATGGCATGGCGAGCACCCTGATGAACGGCTGTCCTCCGGGCCTCGCGTTCAAGAACGATGCCTGCATGCCACCGGGGCAATATAAGAAGCAGATGCTCGGCCAGTTGATTCCGGCGAGCTATCGCGAGAACGAGCTGCCCTATCAGCTGCGGAATTATTATACCGACAGCGACGACCATTATTACCGGTACGGCGACGGCTACCTCTACCAGGTCGACCGCGGCTCGAACCTGATCCAGTCGCTGCTGCCATTGCTTGGCGGCGGTTATACGGTCGGGCAGATGTTTCCGAGCAGCTACATGAACTCACGCGTTCCCGACCAGTACTCGTCCTTCTACCCGGACAACAACGAGGACTACTTCCGTTACTCGAACGGCTATGTGTACGAGGTCGATCGTAACAGCGGCTATATCGATAACGTCATCCCGATGTACGATCAGGGCTATGGCGTTGGCCAGATGCTTCCGGCCGGCTACAACTACTACAACGTGCCGACGCAGTACCGCAATTACTACGCGGACGCCGATGATCATTACTACCGCTACGCACCTGGGGCGATCTACCAGGTCGATCGCGGCAGTAATCTGATCACCACCGTAGCGTCGCTGCTGACGGGGGGAATGTCCGTCGGACAGCGATTGCCGATGGGCTATGACGCGTACAACGTGCCGTATTCCTATCGCGATCAGTACCGCGACTCGCCCGAGCACATGTACCGGTACAGCAACGGGAACATCTATCAGGTCGACCCGACGACCCGGCTGATCACGGCGGCGATCAACGCGCTCGTCTAGTCTGCCAGGATCGAGCGAGTGGCCCGGCACTTGGCTTTCCATCATGCGATGGGAACTCAAGCCCTGCCGGGCCATTTCGCATCCATAATGAAGGAGCGAGGCCAATGACCAGGTTCATGCTTTCTACCGCTGCAGTCGCGGCAGCCCTGGCCCTTGCCGGGTGCGGCGGGGCCGAGCAGGGCAACGATGCCGCCGCGGGCCAGTCCGGTGCGGCAAGCGACGCTGCGGGGACCAAGACGATCGCGACCGGGCTCGACCAGAACGGGCGATTTTTCCAGGCGACGAAGGCTGCCGGGCTCGACTCCACGCTAGCCGGCCCGGGCCCCTATACCGTCATTGTTCCGGCCGATGCGGCGTTCCAGAAGCTGCCTGCCGGAACCGCCGAATCCCTGATGCAGCCGCAGTCGCGAGCGCGCCTGACCGGCGTGCTGACGTACCATATCCTGCCCGGGACAGTGCTCGCAGCCGACATCGGCAAGGCGATCGACACCGCGAACGGCAAGGCGGTTCTGGCGACCATGGGCGGCGGGACCCTGACCGCCACGCGTGAGGGCGAGCGGATCATCCTGTCGGATGCTGCCGGTGCCAAGGCTGCGGTGACGCAGGCCGACCAGATCTTCTCCAACGGCGTCGTCCACCATGTCGACACGGTGCTGATGCCGTCTAGCACCGGCGCTACCCCCGGTTCTGCCGGAGGTGCCGCACCGGCCGCGCCAGCCGCACCTTAGGACCGGAACGGATCGGTCCCAACCGCCGGTCCGTCGCCTTTCCTTTGGTGGCTTGAACCCGCAGGGGAATCTCGGCCCGTCCGAACTCGATCAATTGTTCCAGCCCTTCGCCCAGATGGGCAATCGGTGTGTCGGCGGCACGGGACTGGGGCTTGCGATAGTCCGGCGCGTGGTCGGCGCGATGAACGGCAAGACCCGCGTCCGCTCGGACCCTAAGCGTTGCTCGCCCTTGTGGTTCGAGGTCGAGCTGCCCGTCGGCGCGGTTGGCCGCGGCGCCACCAGCGAAGGTCCGTAGTCGCCTGAACCCGCAACCCTTGCCCCGCAAGCTCGCAATCACCCACTGGCACGCCCGCGCTGCCGCGCTATAACGCAACGCGTGGCGTGAGTGGGGCAGGGACTGCGATGAAGGCAACGATCGAACGGGCAACCCTCCTCAAGAGTCTCGGCCATGTCCAATCCGTGGTCGAGCGCCGCAACACCATCCCGATCCTGTCGAACGTACTGATCGAAGCG
>JASLBJ010000294.1 GCA_030146725.1 Sphingomicrobium sp.
CTTGCCGGTGCCGTACTTGCCGCCGGTCCAGCCGGTGTTGACCAGCCAGCAGTGGACGTTGCCGCGTGCGATCCGCTCTTTGAGCAGATTGCCGTAGACCGACGGATGGCGCGGCATGAACGGCGCTCCGAAGCAGGTCGAAAAGGTCGCTTCGGGCTCGGTCACGCCAATCTCGGTGCCGGCGACCTTGGCGGTGTAGCCCGACAGGAAGTGGTACATCGCCTGATCCGGCGTCAGCCGCGCGATCGGCGGAAGCACGCCGAACGCGTCGGCGGTGAGCATCACGATGTTGCGCGGCACCGGCCCCATGTTCGCCTCGGACGAATTGGGGATGAAGTGGATCGGATAGGCTGCGCGGCTGTTCTCGGCGAGCGTCGCATCGTCGAGATCGAGCTCACGCGTTGTCTCGTCCATCACGACATTCTCGAGCACCGTGCCGAAACGCCTGGTGGTCGCGAAGATCTCGGGCTCGGCCTCGGCCGACAGGCGGATCGTCTTGGCGTAGCAGCCGCCCTCGAAATTGAAGACCGCGGTGTCCGACCAGCCATGCTCGTCGTCGCCGATGAGCGTGCGGTTGGGATCGGCAGACAGAGTCGTCTTGCCGGTGCCTGAAAGGCCGAAGAACACCGCCGTATCGCCGTTCGGACCGATGTTGGCCGAGCAGTGCATCGGCATGATCTGCTGCTCGGGCAGGAGGAAATTGAGCAGGCCGAACACCGACTTCTTCATCTCGCCGGCATAAGCGGTGCCGCCGATCAGGATCAGCTTCTTCTCGAGATTGACCGCGACGACGGTCTCGCTGCGGCAGCCGTGGCGCACGGGATCGGCGCGGAAGCTCGGCAGGTCAATGATCGTATAGTCGGCAGTGAAGCCCGGCAGATCCGCGGCCTCGGGGCGCACCAGCATCGTGCGGATGAAGAGATTGTGCCAGGCAAGCTCGTTGATCACGCGAACCCGGACGCGATGCTCGGGCTGCGAGCCGCCGAACAGGTCGGCGACATAGAGATCATCCCTGGCGGCGAGCGCGACGAGGAAGTCCTCATGCAGCAGGTCGAACGCATCGGCGTCCATCGGCTTGTTGGTCTTGCCCCACCACACGCTGTTCTCGCTGACCGAATTACGAACGACGAACCGGTCCTGCGCGCTGCGGCCGGTATGGCGGCCGGTGCGGACCACCAGTGGGCCGTCCTTGGCAAGCAGCCCTTCGCCGCGGCGCACGGCATGTTCGACCAGCGCCGCGGTCGGCAGATTCCAGTGCAGCGCGGCGCTGGTGGTAATACCCTGCGCGTCAAGTCCGCTGTGCGGCACCCGATCGTTCACTAAATCTTCCCTTCCGATGTTCTAAAAGACGGCAAGCCCGCGAAAACGGGCTGCTGCATCAACAAGGCGCCCATAGCCCGAAGGACGCCGCAGGGTCAAAAGCCGCCGTTCTTGTCTGTCCCTCCCCGTTCTTGTCGTGTCCTTCCCGTTCTTGTCCTGTCCCTCCCCGTTCTTGTCCTGGTCCTCCTAGGCCGGTAAGCGGTTGCGCAAGGGAGGACCTCCGGGCGCTCGATGAGCCATGTGATCGCGCTGGTCGACGACGACCGGAATATCCTGACCTCGGTCTCCATCGCGCTTCAGGCCGAGGGTTTCGTCACCCGCGTCTATTCGGATAGCGCCGTCGCGCTGAAAGCTTTCGGCGAGAATCCGCCCGACCTCGGCGTGTTCGACATCAAGATGCCGCGGATGGACGGGATGGAGCTGCTGCGCCGCGTGCGCGAGTTCAGCGCGGTGCCGGTGATCTTCCTGACATCGCGGGACGACGAGCTCGACGAGGCGCTCGGCCTCGCGATGGGGGCCGACGACTATATCGCCAAGCCGTTCTCCCAGCGGCTGCTGATCGCCCGAATTCGCGCGATCCTGCGCCGGCAGGACCTTGCCAAGGGCGCGGCAAGCGCGAGCCAGGAGCAGCTCGAGGCGGCGCTGATCGAGCGCGGACGGCTGACGATGGACCCGGCGCGCCACAAGGTGTTGTGGGACAAGCGCGAAGTGACCCTGACGGTGACCGAGTTCATGATCCTGGAAGCGCTTGCGCAGCGCCCCGGCGTGGTCAAAAGCCGCAACCAGTTGCTCGACGTCGCCTATCAGGACGACGTTTATGTCGACGATCGGACGATCGACAGCCACATCAAGCGAATCCGCCGCAAGTTCCGCAGCGTCAGCCCGGAATTCGATGCGATCGAGACGCTCTACGGGGTTGGCTACCGGTTCGACGATGAGTGACCTTGGACGATTGAGTGACCTGGGAGGATGAGTGATCTGGCGGTCAATCACGAGCCGGGCCATGAGACCGACGATCTTGCGCTGAGCTGGTCGGGCCGCTGGACGCTTGCCCACCGGATCCTTGCGGTCAACATCCTGACCATCGCGCTGCTTGCGCTTGGCGTCCTCTACCTCGATGCGTTCCGCAACCAGTTGAGCGACGAGCGAACCCGCCAGACTCGCCAGACGGCGGCTATGGCGGCCCAAGCGCTGGCGGTGGTTCCGGCAGCCGGGCGGAACCGCGCCGTCGGTATGATCGGGCGCGCGAGCGGGAGCCGGCTGCGGCTGTACGGTCCCGACGGTCGCCTGGTCGAGGACAGCTGGCGATCAACCGGTCCAAGCTACCAGTTGCGCGATCCCGCGACCGAGCGCTGGACCAAGGATGTCGCGCGCTGGCTCGACCGCGGGTTCAACGTGCTCGTCGGCAAGCGCCGCCGTGAGGATTTCAGCGAGCCCGCCGCCGATCGTCTCGCCGCGTGGCCGGAAGCGCTGCGGGCACGCTCGCGTGGGCAGGTGGTCACGATGGCCCGCAACGCACCCGACCTCACGCCGGTATTTTCGGCCGCTGCACCGGCGCTCGGCGGTGCCCTGCTGATCACCCGCAATGATCGCGATTTCACCCGCACGGTGCGCAGCCAACGCGGCACGCTGGCGATCGCGATGGCGATTGCGACGGCCTTTTCGGTGCTGCTGTCGCTGTTCCTCGCCCGCACCATCGTCCGGCCCCTGCGGCGTCTGGCGCTGGCCGCGCACCGCGTGCGGCTCGGCCGCTCGCGTGAAGTGCGGGTGCCGCGCCTGCCCTCACGCTCGGACGAGATCGGCCTGCTTGCGCGTGCGGTGTCGGACATGAGCCAGTCGCTGCGCCTGCGGATCGACAATATCGAGGCGTTCGCCGCCGACGTCACCCATGAGCTCAAGAACCCCCTCGCCTCCCTGCGCTCGGCTCTCGAGGGCCTCGAGCGGGTCGCGGACCCGGCCTTGCAGAAGCAGCTGCTTGGCCTTGCCCAGGCCGACGTGCATCGGCTCGACCGGCTGATCGGCGA
>JASLBJ010000003.1 GCA_030146725.1 Sphingomicrobium sp.
CGGTTCGGTCAATCCGGTCAGCTCGACGGCGCCGAGCATCGCGCCGAGCGCCGTTACCCAGCCGACCACCACGCTTACCCAGCCAACCATCGCGGCTACGCCCGCGGTTGCAACCGTCACCGGGACCGTCGTTCAGACCCAGGCTGCGCGATCGGTGACGGTGTCTCTCGCGCCTGAAATTGCCCGTGAAGCAGCCTGGCTGCACAACAGTGGCTGGCCGCTCCATTCGCTGGTCGACCGCTACAGCAGCGGCGCTCCCCTCGACGAGCAGGCGAACTGCATTGCGACGGCGGTCTATTTCGAAGCTCGCGGCGAATCGCTCGAGGGCCAGCTGGCGGTTGCACGGGTGATCATGAATCGCGCGTCATCGGGCAAATATCCGGCGAGCTGGTGCGGGACGGTCAAGCAGCCATGGCAGTTCTCGTTCGTCCGTAACGGACAGTTTCCGTCGATCGCTTATGGTTCGTCGTCATGGCGCAAGGCCCTTGGTGTGACCCGTCTGGCGATCAGCGGCGCGGTTCCGACACTTTCTCAGGACGTGCTCTGGTACCATGCCGATTACGTGGCGCCGTCCTGGGGTCGGCGCCTGACGCGGGTCGAAAAAATTGGCACGCATATCTTCTACCGGGCCTGATCGCATCGCCCTGGCGTCGGTTTCGGGCGTTCTGCCGAATTGTGTCGACAAAGGTCTTAAGGTGGCGCCATTTCGGAGGATCAAGAGGGGAACGCGGCGTGTCCGCGTGAGCTGGGAGGCTTGCAGTGCTCAAGATCCTGATCGTAGAGGATGACTCGCAGCTCGCCACGACGTTGAAATATCTGGTCGAGGACAATCCCAGGTACCGCGTGGTCGGGATCGCCGACGACCTCGACAGCGCAGTTGCCGCCGCCGAGCAATTCGTTCCCGATATCGCCCTGCTCGACCTGCACCTTGCGCGCGGATCGACCGGCTTCTCGGTTGCCGTGCGGCTTGCCGACTTCAACGTTCCGTGCCTGTTCGTGACCGGCAAGGCGCCACGCTTCCCAATGCCCGATCTGGCGTTGGGATGCCTGATGAAGCCCTTCACCGCCGAGGACGTCCACCGTTCGTTGGGCATGGCCGAGGACTTGCTGCGCGGTCGCGAAACGCTGCGGCCGCGGCTTCCCGAGAACCTTACGCTCTACGATATGCCCGCGGACGAGCCGCCCGAGGAGCCCGGCTTCGTGCCCTCGCGCCGTTCGTTGAAGACCCGGCTCGAACATTGGGTGAGCAGCCGCCATCACCGCAGCTCCGGCGTCGAAACCGGATAGTCAGCCCGCGCCGGCCTCGGGGGCCGGGCGCGAGCCTGCTGAGGCCAGGCCAGAGCCTCTGCATTCTACCTGCTGCAGTTTAGTTCGGCTGGCGACGGCGCTTGAATGCCGCAAACGCACCCGCGGCGATCAGGAAGGGCAGTCCGGCACCGGTGACCGGCGCCGGCGCGCCTTTGTGAACCTTGCTCTTGCCGCGGCCGTGATCCTCGCTCTTGCCCTTGCCTCGATCATGGTCGGCTGACGCCGGAGCGCTTGCGAAAATACCGAACGCCAGTGCGCAGGCCAGCCTTGTAATGAGCCTCATCATAATATCCCCCAGAATGACTCGGCATGGTGAACTTAAAGAATATCAATAACCTTGTATAGTGTTTCAATAACCTTGAATCCGCTTTGGGGGAAGTCGGCGTGGGTTTGATCTGTCTCGAGAAACAATGGCGAGCGTAGGTCGCATCCCGACCCGACAAGTCCGAGCACTGGTCGGCGAGGGAGCGAGATTCCGACGTCGCGTAAGCGCTGCCATGCCTGGTGGTCGAACCAGGTGCGCCATACCGGCTGGCTGTCGTGGAACATGCCGTCGTACAGGAAGACGTGGTCGTCGGCGTCCGCCGCCAATTGACGGATGAGTGCACGATGGAAGCCGGCGGGGTGGGCAACGACGATCGCCAGGCGGCATTGGCCGAAAGCTGCATGAACCAGCGGGCTGTCGTGACTGCCGCTGTCGATCCTGGTGAACTTTTTCGCGGCAAGCCAGGCGCTGACGTCGCGCTTGGTTGTGACCAGCGCCTGCTCGGCACTCTCCGCCGGCTGATCGAGCATGATCGACAGCTTGAGGCCGACCGAGGACAGCAGCAGCGTCGCGAGCAGGACCGGGCGGCTAAGCGGCGGCATCGCGCGCTTTCGTATTGCCGGCAACGCAGATCAGCAGCACGGCGCCGATGGTCAGCCACGAGACCAGGTTTGACCCGAACGGACCGTGGATCAGGTCGTAATGTTCGGGCCACCACACGAGCAACGCGACACGCAGGTCGTTGAGCGCGACCACGGCGGCGCAGGCGCCGGCGCAGCGCGACAGTTGCCCGCGGCCCCAGGCGAGGCCGTTCCATGCTGTGACAGTGACAGCACAGAGGATCGCGAGTGACATGTTGGTCAGCGACGAACAATAAGGCGCGATCCACAGCCAGCCGGCATCGTTCGCCATGGCTACCAGATTGCCGTCGGTCGGCATGCCGGTGATGAAGCCGACGAGCAGCGCGTCGGCGCGGAGCACGGCATCGCCGCCGGCCTGGAGAAGCAGCCGACCCCAGAACATCGCGCCGGTGATTGCCAGCAGGATCTGCCCGGCTCGGCGGGGGTGATTGTCGCCGGCCGGAGACGGTGCGAGCACCATATGCAGCGCGATCCCCGTCAGCGCGAGCCAGCTTAGTTGCGAGAGTGGGAGCATCGCCGCGGCGGCTCCGGCAGCAACAACAAAGCTGTCGCGGCGAGTCGGGGGTTCGGCCGAGCGCAGCAGCAGGGCGATGGCGGCGGCGGCGGCGATCCAGACCAGCGCGCTGATCTGGAAGGTCGCGAGAAGCGCCGGTCCGAGGCCGGTTTCCTCGACCGAGCGGACGATGCGCAGGGTCATGCCGTTGGCGAGCAGAAGCAAGGTGACGCCCGCGAACAGCTGCCCGCGCGAAACCTTGGCTGCGTGGGTGCGGATCGGGGCGAAGGCGGCGTTCACGCGGTGACCTCGCGGTAGAGCTGCGCGAAACGGTCGGCGTTGCGGGTGATGGTGTAGTGAGCCGCGAAGCGGGCGCGGCCCGCGGCGCCGAGGCGGGTGCGGAGCTCCGGGCAGGTGAGCAGGGACTCGAGTGCGCTGGCGAGCGCGGATGCGTCGCCGGGGGCGACGAGCAGGCCGGTTTCGCCGTCGATCACCTGTTCGGGGATCGCGCCAACGGTGGTTGCGACCACGGGCAGTGCGCGCGCCATCGCCTCGATGATCGCCACCGGCTGGTTCTCGGCGAGCGACGGCAAGGCGAACAGGCTGGCGCCGCGCAGCAGCCGGTCGAGCTCCGCCTCGCCGACCCAGCCGGGGAAGTCGATTTGGGCGGCGATACCAAGCGCGGCCGCTTGCCGGCGGGCCTCGGCAAGGGCACCATTGCCGGCGATGATCGCGCGGAATGGCACTGCCTCGCGGCTGAGCATCGCCAGCGCCTCGAGCAGCACGGGAACGCCTTTGCGGGTCCCGACCTCGCCTGCGAACACGATTGTCGGGATGGCGCTCGCGGCCGGATTGGCGAGGGCACGAGGCTCCGCTACGCCATTGGCAATGACCGTGACCCGGGAGGAGTCGAGCGCGAGCTGATCGACGGCGAAGCGGCGCCAGTGCTCGGACAGGACGACGGTTCGCGCGGCTCTCCCGAACAGCGCGCGGACGCGGCGCCTGGAGGTCGGACCGAGACCCGCGAAGAAGGCGTCGTAGCCGCTTCCGTGGAGGTGCAGGATGAAGGGCACGCCGGCCAGCCGTGCGGCGCCTGCGAACGCCATCTTGCGCCAGGTCGAGCCGCGCGGGGCGATGTTGATGTGCGCGAGGTCGATCGTGCCTGTTGCACAGCGCAGCGCGAACTCTGCGAGTGCAGGCAGGGCGCTGAGATGCTTGAGGATGCGGCGCTCGCTTCGGCGGGCAGGGGCGGCGGAAAGGCGGATGTCGGCCGTACGCTCGGCCAGGGCCCGGTCGAGATAGAGCATGGTGCGCCCGATTCCGCCGCGGCTGTGCAGGCCGTCGGCAAGCACCACCGCGACCCGGAGCGGCCGGACGATTCGAACCGGGCTGCACGACGCAGCTGACAATGCAGATTGTTTACCCATGTTTATGATGTAGACTGCACTTGTTCGGGCGGATCGACAAGAGCGGGGTTTGAAACGGTGAGGCAGCTGCTCGTCGTCGGCGGGGCTCATATGGCCCGCCGGCTGGCCGTCACGACGCTGCTAAAGGTGGTCGGGCTGCTGGTCGTCACGCGGCTGATCGGCCCCGAGCAGTACGGGCCGTATGTCATTGCGTTCGGGCTTTACAGCTATGCGGTGCTGCTTGGCGAAGCCGGGATCGTCACTGCGTTGGTCCGGCGGTCGGACGAACCAAGCGAGGCCGCCTGGGCAAGCGCCGCTACTTTGCTTGGGCTGGCTGCGCTGATCCTCGGATTGGTGCTGGTCGGGCTGAGCGCGATGGTTGCGCGCATCGCGGGTGCGCCGGACGTCGCCTGGCTGCTGCCGCTGATGCTCGCCGCACTGCCGCTGCAACTGCTCACCGGGCCGGCGCTTGGACGGCTCGAGCGGCGGCTCGACTATCGCCTGGTCGCGCGGGTCGAGCTGGCGCGCGACCTCGTTTATTACGCGCTGTCGCTGGCGCTTGCCGTTGCCGGGTTCGGGGCGGCGGCGCTGGCGGTGGCGCTGATTGCCCAGCACGCGCTCGGACTGCTGCTTGCGTACCGGCTGGCAGACGCCCGTCCGCGGTTCGGGTTCGAGGCGGTTGAGGCGCGCGCGATGCTGCGCTTCGCGGCGGGCTTCAGCGGCGCCAACCTGATCTGGCAGGCGCGGGCGCTGGTGCTGCCGCTGATCGCCGCTCCGCTGATCGGACCGGCCGCGACCGGGATCGCCGGGCTCACCGTGGCCATTGCGCAGGTGTTGTCGGGGGCGATGAACATCGTGTGGCGGATGAGCGTCGCGTCGCTTGGCCGACTGCAGTCCGATGCAGCGGCGCTGGCGGCCGGAGTGGCGGTCGCGATGCGGCTGTCGGTGCTGGCCGCCGGCGTTCCGCTGCTGCTGTTCGGCTGGATCGCCGGAGCGGCTGTCGGGCCACTGTTCGGTGAGCGGTGGAGTGCGGTCGCGTCGTTGTTCCCGTTCGTCGCCGCAGCCTATCTGACTGCGGCGCTGTTCCGCGCGCATTCGGCGGCGCTAACCGCGCTTGCCTGCCACCATGAGCTTGGGCGCTTCCATCTGCTCCATTTGGCGGTGCTCGCCGGGGCGACCGCGGTGCTGGTTCGCGCGTTCGGAGTGATCGGTTTCGGGCTTGCCGAGCTTGCCGCGATTCCGACGTTCGCGCTGCTGCACTGGCAGCTGGGGCGCAGCGTGGGCGCGCCCGCCACCGGCGTGGCTTTGGCGTGGTGGGCGGCCGCACTCGTCGGGCTGTTCTGGCGCGAGATCGGGGTCTTCGCGGTGGTGGTGCCCTTTGCCGCGCTCGCCCTGCCTGGGTCACGGCGGCAATTGCGCGAACTGCTACGGCTGCGGCGGGCGGTTGCGCATGCCTGACCCGCGCCCCAAGCCGCACCCACGCATCGACGTGCTGTTGCCCGACCTTGCGGGGGGCGGCGCGGAGATGCTTCACCTGAAGCTGGCGCCGCATTTCGCGGCCGCGGGGTTCGGCCATCGCTTCCTGCTCAGCCGGTGCGGCGGCGAACTTATCGGCCAGGTGCCTGCGACGAGCGAGCTGCGGGTCATCGAGGCCGCGGGCCAGGTGCGCGGCGTGGGCTGGCTGGCGT
>JASLBJ010000070.1 GCA_030146725.1 Sphingomicrobium sp.
CATCTTCCGGACGATTGCCAGGACGTAGTCGGCTTGGCGGGCGCTGTGGTCGTCCTGAACCTTGTCGAGCAGCTCGGTTACGTCTTTGCGGCCAATGCTGACGAACTCTCGCTTGCCCCAGCGCGGTCGGACGTGCCGGACGAGTAGTCGTTCAATCTCGGGCTTGGACCGAAGCCCTAGCTTATCCACATGCCGCTTGATGAAGGTGTCAGCGACCGCGTCGAAGGTCTCAGCCTTCGTCCGCTGCTCTACTGCGGGCAAACCGTCCTTGATGCGCTTGATGGCTTCCCTGGCGCCACTCCGGGCCTCGTCCAGGGTGAGCAGGTCGGTGCCGCCGATCGTCGCCCACACCTGCTTGCCGTCTGGATCGCGAGCCAGTGCCACGAACGACTTGGCACCGGTCGGAGCCACGCGAACGTAGTGGCCGCGAAGCTCAGGGTCGGGGAATGCGTACCGAGCCGCGCGTGGTTTGAGGGCCTGAACGCCGATGTCCGAGAGTGTCTTGCGCCGGGTCATTTTCACCTCCGGGCTAACCCTTGGCTAACATCAGCGGTATGTTCAAACCGGCTAACGGCGGGCTAACTCGGGTAAAGAATGGCTGTTTTCCGAGGCAAACGCAACTGCTGATTTGCGCGGAGTTTACGGCAGTTTAGTCCTAACTAGCAGACTACGAATCTGAGGGTCGGACGTTCGAATCGTTCCGGGCGCGCCATTTTCCCCGTTAGATGTGACTTTTTCAGCCGTGGCGTTTTCGGTCGGTCTGGCGCCGTGTTGCAACAGCTAGCTCCTGGTTCCGCCATCTACCGCTTGCGCTCTGCGGCTCATGCAACGCAGATGACCGGCGACAGGATCGTCAGCTTGCGTCTCCCAACGCGACGACTCACGCGATTAGAAAGAAACTTGAGCACCCGGCGCTCCACGCCGGCTAGGCGAAGCTCACGACACGGCGGGACAATACGCTTTCAGGAACTGTCCGTGTGCCGGCATGTGGTCGACCAGATAGCGGATCGACTTCTCGATGCCGTCGATCTCCTGCTTCAACTCGCCACCCCCGAGCCGGTCGGCCATCGGATTGTGGCCGTCCATCTTGATCCCCTGGCCCATCATCACCGCTGCCCAGCTCGTCTCGGTGAAAAGCTCGTCCTCCTCGCGGAATATCTGCCCGTTGAGCCGGAACAAGGCGATCTTGTCCTCGAGCGTTTCGGGGATGCTCATCGTCCGGCAGTAGTTCCAGAACGGGCTGTCGTCGCGGGTAGTGGCCTTGTAGTGCAGGATGATGAAGTCGCGAATGCGGGCATATTCACGCGCAGTCAGGCGATTGTAGGCGTCCTCCTGCGCCTGCGTGATGTCGTTCAGCGACAGCACCGAGATCAGCTTGGTGATGCCGGTGTTGATGAGGTGGATCGAGGTCGACTCGAGCGGCTCCATGAACCCCGCCGCAAGTCCGATCGCAACGACGTTGCGATTCCAGAACTTCTTGCGCCGGCCAGTCACGAACTTCAGGAAGTTGGGCTCGGCCGTCGGCTTGCCGGCGAGGTTTCCGAGCAGGATGTCGAGCGCTTCCTGATCCGCCATGAAGTCGGCACAATAGACATGCCCGTTGCCGTTGCGGTGCTGTAGCGGCACCTGCCATTGCCAGCCTGCGCTCCACGCGGTCGACCGTGTGTAAGGCAGCGGCTGGCTGCCGTCGTCCCTGTTGCACGGCAGCGCCACCGCCCGGTTGCACGGAAGCCAGTGGCTCCAATCCTCGTAACCCGTCTGGAGCGCCTGTTCGATGAGCAGGCCACGAAAGCCTGAGCAATCGATGAAGAGATCGCCTGTGATCTCGCTGCCGTCATCGATCGCGACCGACCGAACGTGGCCCGACTCGGCATCGAGTCGCACGTCGGTGACCCGGCCTTCGCGGCGGACCACGCCTGCCGCTTCCGCACGACTCCGCAGAAAGCGGGCATAGCGTCCGGCATCGAGGTGATAGGCGTAATTGATGGGCGGCAGGTCCGCCGAGTGATCGTCACCCGTTCGAGCGAATCGCTGGAACATGGCCGCCATCGTTTCAGCGTTGAAAACCTGGATCGGGCGCGGGTCTCCTTCTGCCTTCAGCTTGTGCCACAGTTGATGAAAGGAAATGCCGTCGACTTCGTAGCCATACGCGCCGAACGGGTGAAAATAGCTGTCTCCCTGCTTGCCCCAGTTCACGAACTGGATCCCGAGCTTGAAGCTTCCCTGCACCGCGGAGAGCATTTCGCGCTCGTCGATCTCGAGCAGCTTGTTGAACTGCACGAACGGAGGGATCGTGGCTTCGCCCACGCCGACGGTGCCGATCTGCTCCGACTCGATCAGTACGACGTCCAGCGCATGCGCCGCCTTGAGGCGCGAAAGCGCAACGGCCGTCATCCAGCCCGCGGTTCCGCCCCCTACGATCACGATCCGTTCGATTGCCATATGACGAGGGGAAGTCGCATTTTCGCGGCCTTCTGACCAGAGGTCAAAAGCCGTTGCGCAACAACATAACCTTGCCTCTTGTTAACGGTCACATTTCGCCATATGCATTGGCACAAGAGCGGGGCTTGCACGCACCCGCCGTAAATCAGGGGAGGGTCTCGTGAAGGCCAAGAGCACGAAGTTTGCCGCCGTGTCACCGCGCGTTCGTGCGCTCTCTGCAGTGTCCGCGCTCGCGATCTGCTCGGCATATGCCGAGCCTGCCGCCGCCCAGGAGGCCGCCGCCCAAGAAGCTGCTCAGGAAGCCGACGAAGCCGAGACGCCAGCCGGCACTCCGGAAGCGGTGCAGGAAGACGAAATCGTCGTCACCGGCTTCCGCGCCGCACTGCAGTCTGCGCAGCGGATCAAGCGCAACGCCGATACGGTCGTCGACGTGATCACCGCCGAGGATATCGGCGCTCTCCCCGACCGTTCGGTCGCCGAGGCCCTGCAGCGCGTACCCGGGATCAACATCTCGCGGTTCGAACAGCGCGACGATCCCGACCGCTTTTCGGTGGAAGGCTCCGGCGTCCTGATCCGCGGCCTGCCATATGTGCAATCCGAACTGAATGGCCGCGAAATCTTTTCCGCCAACGGCGGCCGCACGCTGAGCTTCAACGATGTCTCACCAGAGCTCCTCGGCCGGGTCGAAGTCTACAAGAACAACACCGCCGACATGATCGATGGCGGGATCTCCGGAACGGTCAACCTCGTGACCCGCAAGCCGCTCGACACCCGCGGCTTCAAGTTCGCCGGAACGATCGAGGCGAACTACGGCGACATGGCGAAAGAGTGGTCGCCGGGTTTCTCGGGCCTGGTCTCGAACACCTTCGACACCGGGATCGGCACCTTCGGCGTCCAGCTCGCCTACGCTCAGTCAGAGCTGATTACCCGCACCGACGCGTCGCAGATCACCGATCCATGCTATCGCGCCCCAGCCCTCAACGGGCCCTGCCTGCGCGTGCGGGCGGTCGGTTCCGGCGGCTTTGGCGACACGAACTTCACTGAAGACAACTTCCCTCCCGCAGGCAGCGTGATCGTGCCCAAGGGCGCAGGCGTCCGCACAACTGGCCTCACGCGTGATCGCAACGCCTATTCGGGCGTGGTGCAATGGGAAAGCATCAATCGGCGAGTGCGTTTGACTGGAGAGTATCTCCGTGCCGAAGCGGACGGGCGCCTCAACGAATATGCAGCGCTCGCGCAGGTCAACGACGACGCGCTCTTCCCGCTTGTCGCTCCCGGAACGACGCCGACGTTCGACGGCTCCCGGTTTGAAACCATCACGCTTACCCAGAACTCTCCGTTCAACCCTGCCGGCGGAATCCCGACCGAG
>JASLBJ010000100.1 GCA_030146725.1 Sphingomicrobium sp.
ACGTTCTGCCCGAGCAAGGTGATCTCGCGCGCCCCGCCGTCGACCAGCGCCCGCGCCTCAGTGAGGATGTCCCCTGCCGGGCGGCTGATTTCCGCTCCGCGCGTGTACGGCACGACGCAATAGGTGCAGAACTTGTCGCAGCCTTCCTGGACGGTGAGGAAGGCGCTCGGCCCGGTTCGGCGGCGGGTCGGCAGGCTGTCGAACTTGGAAATCGCCGGCATGCTGGTGTCGACCGGGCGAGCGCCGGACGCAGCCTCGGCGACCATCGCCGGAAGCCGGTGATAGGCCTGCGGGCCGACGACGATGTCGATCAGCGGCGAACGGCGCTGCGCTTCGCTGCCCTCCGCCTGGGCGACACAGCCGGCCAGCGCGACGATCGGCCGGCTGCCATCCTCGCGCCTGAGGCGCCCGACTTCCGAATAGGCCCGGTCGGCGGCCTTTTCGCGAATGTGGCAGGTGTTGAGCACGACCAGGTCGGGCTCGGCGTCGTCCGCGGCAGGCACTAAGCCGTCCGCGCCGAGCATCTCGGCCATGCGCTCGCCGTCGTAGACGTTCATCTGGCAGCCGAAGCTCTTGATCCGAAAGGTCCTGGTCATCGCAGCCCGGCTATAGGCGAGTGGAGTGGCAGTTTGAAGCGGCGAGCGCGGCGGCGATCGCGGCATGGGCTTCGCGCGCCAGCCCCTTGCGATCGAGCGCCCGGTCGAGGGGTCCAAGCAGGCGTACCGTGACGGGCAGGGTGCCGCTGCGGCCCAGGATGCGCAGCACATTGTCACGCCCCGGCTCGTCGTACCACGAGACCTCCACTGCCGCCGGGCCATAATCGATCGCGACCGGGCGCACGGCGACATCGCTGCCCGCGGCGCTCGCCGCCTGCAGCAGGGTCGAGCGGAACGGCAGCAGCCGGTCGCCAGGCCCCGTCGTGCCTTCGGGAAACAAGGTGACCGCCTGGGGTCCGTCGAGCGCCGCGGCGATCGCGTCGGCCTGGTTGCGCGAGTCGCTGCGCTCGCTTCGCCGCACGTAGAGCGTGTTGTTCTGGTCGGCGAGCCAGTGGACGAGCGGATTGCCAAGATCGTCCTTGGACACGAAGCGGCAGCCGGTCGCCCCGGCAAGGATCAGGATGTCGAGCCAGCTCAGGTGGTTGGCGGCGATCAGGGTTCGGGCACGCACCGGCTCGCCGACCGTGCGCACGCGCGCCCCGATGATCCACGCGCAGGCGCCAAGAAAGCGCGGCGGCCAGCCCGAACGGCCCGTCAGCGACTTGGACAGCAGGTGCGGCGGCAGGCACAGGCCAAGCAGCACGGCCAGGCCGGCCAGCCGCAGACCCACCCGCGCACTAGCGGCCGCGGTCGAGGGGGACTCCGTACAATTCCATCCGATGGTCGACGAGGCGGAACCCGAGCTTCTCGGCAATTCGCCGCTGCATGGCCTCGAGCTCCTCGTCGTGGAACTCGATCACCGTACCGCTCTCGACGTCGATCAGGTGGTCGTGATGGTCCTCGGATGCCGCCTCGTAACGCGAGCGGCCGTCGCCGAACTCGTGCCGCGAGAGGATTCCGGCCTCCTCGAACAGGCGGACGGTGCGGTAGACGGTGGCGATCGAAATCCGCGGATCGACCGCCGCCGCGCGCTCATGCAGCGTCTCGACGTCGGGATGATCCTCTGCCTCGCCGAGAATGCGCGCGATCGTCCGCCGCTGGTCGGTGATCCGCAGCCCCTTGTCGGCACAGAGCGCTTCGATGTCGATGGTGCGGTGCATCGCTGCTGATTAGAAGCCGCAGCCGCGCGGGTCAAAGGGTCAACGCGTCGGTTCGACCGATACGGACGGGTGAAGCGATCCGGCCGCCGGACCGCTTCCCTCGCAACGACCGGATGCGCGCCTGCTTCACCTCGGCGGTGGTCGTCTTGCGGGGCTTGGTACCAAGGCCGATCGACTTGGCCACCGTACGGCGCTGTTCGGCATATTTGAGAGCAACGATCGGATAGTCGGCGGGAAGATCCCAGCGCTGGCGATACCGGTCCAGCGTCATCTGATAATGGATCATCAGATGCCGCTTGAGCATCTTCAGCTTCTTCCCGTCCTCGAGCCAGACGATATAGTCGGGCTGGATCGAAGAGCGGTTAGCGACCTTCGGTTCTGGCTTCGTTTCGAGAACAGGACGCCCGCCCGAAGCACCGCTGAGCGCGCCCTTGAGGCGCGGGTTACTCGAAGAGCAACAACAGCGGGCCCTCAGACGCCTCGCGCAAGCGTCAATGCATCGAACTGCTGGCCCGACGGTCCGCGGTAATAGTTGCGGCGTCGGCCAACAGCGGCAAAACCCGCGCTGCGGTACATGTGAAGTGCGGGATTGCCGTCGCGCACCTCGAGATGGACTCGCCGGGCCCCGCCGCTTCGCGCCCGCTCGAGAAACTGCTCGAGCAGCTGGCGGCCGATGCCCCGGCGCCCGAACGAGGGAGCAACCCCCAGGAGCAGCAGCTCGGCCTCCGCGGCAAGAACCCGGAACAGCGCGAAGCCGAGCAGTTCGCCGCTGGCGCGGTCGCGCGCGACGGTCAGCGCGACGCCGGTCAGGGGCAGGATCCCGGCGCACTGCGACCGCGTCCAGCCCTCGCCGAACTGCGCGTCGAACGCCGCGGACATCACCGCGATCACGCCGTCGAGGTCGGCGCTGCCGCCAACCTCGAGGTCGACCTCGTTCAATGGCGCCGGGCTTGCCACTATGCCGCCGCGCTTGCTCGGGGATCCGGCGCCCGGGCACCAGGTGCCCGGGCATCGGGGGCGCGGGCGTAGAGCGGCCGTGGTGCCAGCGAACGCAGTCCGAGCGGGAGTGCAAGCGCGCGGGCGGCATCGGGCCAGCCCTCCACTGCCGTGCCCCACCCCCGGGCAGCGACGAGCGCCGCGGCACCGGGACCGACCACACGGTCGGCATCGATCGCCGCCGCCGCCGCTTGCGGTGCGAGGTTGAGCAGCGCGCTCGTAGCGCCAAGTGCCGGAAGCTCGAACTGCTGGACGAACAATTCGCCATGCCCACCGCTCATCGCGGCTGCGACCGGGCCCGCTCCGCCACTCGAGGCGGCGAGCAACGCCAGCGACAGCATACCCGACACCTCGATATTCCAGCCGATCGCCATGCCATGCGCCGCCGCGATCCCGACGCGGATGCCGGTAAAGCTGCCTGGCCCAACTCCGACGAGGATGCTCGCGGGCACGCGCCCGGCGAGCAGGTTGGCGACCAGCGGCACCAGCCGCTCGCTATGGCCGCGTCCGATCAGCTCGTGGCGCGCGCCGACGCACGCGCCGGCGGCGTCGAACAGGGCAGCGCTGCACGCCGCCGTCGAGGTATCGATCGCGAGGATCATGGCGAATCCGGGGTCAAAACTTAGGGCCTTCGAGCGGAATGTCGATCATTCGCGGTCGATCGCCGGAGCAGGTCCGGCTATTCGGTTCGCGCGAACCCGGCAGCTGCGCACGGCCGGTCGAAGACTGCGCAAGATGGTCATTCGTGTATTTCATGCAAAGCATTAACCAGGTTAAGGAGAAAAGCCCCACAATCACTTATTGATCAATGACATCAAAGAGTTGGGGTTCACATGAATCAGGGTTCGCGCAGCTATTTCGAACAGCGGGAACGCGTCGAGCGCGCTGCCGCCAAGCGTGCCTCGTGCCCGCAAGCGAGGCGGGCTCATCAGGAGCTTGCCCAGCACTATGCCCGGCTGGCCCGTCACGAGCCCCAGCACGAGCCCCAGCACGAGCCCATGCGAGTGGAAATGAACGGCCGCCCAACGCTCAGCATCGTCGTGCCGGCCAGCAATTGACCGGCGTGCGATGACGGAAATGCTGCACTATCTGGTTTACCAGGCAACGCCGTTCGGCGCTGTCAGCATCGCTGCCGAGCTTGACGCGCCGAGCGATAGCGAGGCGCTGAGACAGGCCCGCATCATTCTCCCCGACGGACCAGGCGAGCTGCGCGAGAACGGGCGAGTCGTCTGCCGGTTCGGCCGATCGCGGTCGTTTCTGCTGCAAACGTAAGGGCAGACGGAGGGGCGGTCGCCAGCTTCCACCCTCGACGACGCGCTAGACCGCCTCGACAGTCTCCACTTCGGGCACATAGTGGCGGATCAGGCCCTCGATCCCGTTCTTGAGCGTGACCGCCGAGGACGGGCAGCCCGAGCATGCGCCCTGCATCGCCAGGAACAGGGTGCCTTCCTTGTATCCGCGATAGACGATGTCGCCGCCGTCCTGCGCGACCGCCGGCCGCACGCGGGTCTCGATCAGCTCCTTGATCTGCTCGATGATGTCGGCATCGGCGGGATCGTCGGTAAAGCCGGCGTCGGGCTCGACCGCGATCCCGCTCGCGCTGCCGGGCATGAACAACGGCATCCCGCTGACGAAATGGTCGAGCAGGATGCCGACGACTTCGGGCTCCAGCGCGGTCCATTCGACGGTCGGCGCGGCGGTGACCGAGATGAAGTCGCGGCCGAAGAACACGCCCTCGACCAGGCCCGTCGCGAACAAGGCAGTCGCCAGCGGTGACGCTTCGGCGGACTCGAAATCGGGGAAATCGCGGCTTCCGGCATCCATGACCGGCTGCCCGGGCAGGAACTTGCGCGTCGACGGATTTGGCGTCTGTTCGGTGTGGATCAGCATGCCTGCGATGTGGCCCCGCAGGCGGGACCGATCAACCCCCGAACGGCGGCGCCCCCGCGATGATCCAGCGCGTGATGCCGAGCGCTGCCACCAGGCACAGCAGCGCCGCCCACCAGCGCCCCGGCCGCATCGGCTCGGTCCCGGCATCGACCGCCCCCCGCCCGCTGATCATCGGCCCGAGCAGCCGCTTGCCGTGCACCAGCCGATAGAACAGGATCGCGGCGACGTGCAGCGCGATGAACGCAAGCAGCACGTTGAAGACCAGTTCGTGCAGGTCGTGCGCGGTGTCGGACAAGTCGCCCGAGACCAACGGCGCCAGCGAGCCTTCGCCCAGCCCGTCACGGTCGCTGTTGACGAGGCCGGTCGCAACCTGGAGCAGGGTCAGGCCGAGCAAGGCGATCACACTGAGCGCGCCAAGCGGCGTGTGGCCGATCGGCTTCCAGCCGCGGCTATCGCGCAAATAGCCGAACACCCCGCGCGGACCCCGGACGAAATTGGCGAAGCGCGCGGTCGAGCTCCCAAACACCCCCCACAGCAGCCTGAACAGCACCAGCGCGAGCACCGCATAGCCAGACCACAAGTGCCACTCGAGCTGCTCCTCCTCGGCCGACCACCAGCTGAACCCGATCAGCGCGGCCAGCACCCAGTGGAACAGGCGGGTCGGAAGGTCCCAGACCGGGGCAGTCGCGGTCTCTGCCGCGGTCCCTGCAACGGTCTGAGGCGTCGTCCTCTTAGTCGTGCTTGGCACGATAGAGGTCGTGGCAGCTCTTGCAGCTCTTGCCGAGTTCACCGTGTGCGGCGCGCATCGCCGTCAGTTCGCCCCCGGTCGCTGCCGTCTGGAACACGGCGGCAGCGTTCGTGAACGCCTTGGCCTTGACCGCGAAATCTTCCGGCTTGGCCCAGATCTCCGCAAGCGCATCGGTCTTGCCGACGTCCGGACCCGTTCCGGCCGGGAACCAGCCCGACACCTTGGGCGCTAGATCGGCGATCTGCCCGGCGCTCGTGCGGACCGCGGCGAGGTCGGGACTGTTGCCCTTCAGCTCCCGGCTGGCGACCTTCATCGCGTCGCCGATCTTCTCATAGCCCTCGTGCCGCTCCTCCATCAGCGCGAGCGCCTGCTCCTTCTGGAGCGGCGTGGCGTTGGACTGCTGAACCGCATTCTCGACCGCCGCGCTGGCCTGGTTGCCCGTGGCATTGGCAACGGCGAGCGTGTCGTTGGCCGGCGCGGTCCCTTCGGTCCCCTGGCCGCAGCCGGCGAGCAAGGCGGCTGCAGCGGCGGCGGCGAACAGATGCTTCATCGATCGGTCTCCTGTTTGGACGGGCAACGCGCAATCACTTGCCGAGGTTTCCGCCGGCCGTGGGCGGCACCCAGCTGTCGTCGATCATCTTGATGATCCCCGAAAAGTCCTTCGCTCCGCCGCCGAGCCCGACAAAGCGCTCGTACAACTCCGCGGCCTCGCCCCCCATCGGCGTGTAGGCGCCCGACGCCTGCGCCGCTTCCATCGCCAGCCTAAGGTCCTTGAGCATCAGCGCGGCCGCGAACCCGCCCTCATACCCGCGGTCGGCCGGAGTCTCTGGCCCGACCCCCGGCACCGGACAATAGGACGTCATCGACCAGCTCTGGCCCGAAGCCTTGGACGCGATGTCGTAGAAGGTCCGCGGGTTGAGCCCGAGCTTCTCGGCCAGCGCAAAGGTCTCGCACGTCGCCGCCATCGTCGCGCCGAGCAGCATGTTGTTGCAGATCTTCGCCGCCTGTCCCGACCCCGGAGCCCCGGCATGGATCACCGCCTTGCCCATCGCGTCGAGAAACGGCTGAGCGCGGTGGAAACCGACATCACTTCCGCCGACCATGAACGTCAGCGTGCCCCCGACGGCCGCTGCGATTCCGCCCGAGACCGGCGCGTCGACCATGGTGAAGCCGGCAAACGCCGCCTCGTCGGACAAGGTCCGCGCCGTATCGACGTCGATCGTCGAACAGTCGATCAGGATCGCCGACTTGGGCGCCGCCGTGAACACCGTCGAGCGGTAGACCTCGGCGACATGCTTGCCGGCCGGCAACATGGTGACGACCGCCTCAGCCTCGGCACAGGCCGCCGCAGCCGACTCGGCACCCGTGCACCCGCGCCCAGCAGCGCGCTCGAGCGCGTCGGCATCGAGGTCGAACGCGCGCACCTCATGCCCGGCCTCAACAAGGTTCGGCGCCATTCCGCCGCCCATATGTCCAAGCCCGATGAAAGCGACCCGTGCCATGCCTTACTCCTCGTTACCCGGCTTCGATTCCCGTCTATTGCCCGGTCCAGCCTATTTCCCGGTCCAGTTCCCGGGCCGCTTCTCGACGAACGCCGCCATCCCTTCCTTCTGGTCCTGCGTCCCGAACAGGCCGTGGAACAGCCGCCGCTCGAACGCGATGCCCTGCGCCAGCGGAAGCTCGAACGCGGCATTGACCATCTCCTTGGCCGCAATCGCCGCAAGCGGCGCCATCGCGGCGATCTGGGCAGCCGTCTTGAGCGCCTCCTCGACCAGGCTCGCCGCCGGAACGACCCGCGCGACAAGTCCCGCCCGCTCGGCCTCGGCCGCGTCCATCATCCGCCCGGTCAGGCACATCTCCATCGCCTTGGCCTTGCCGACCGCCGCTGCGAGCCGCTGCGACCCGCCCATCCCCGGAGTCACGCCAAGCTTGATCTCCGGCTGGCCGAACTTCGCCGTCTCCGCCGCGATGATGAAGTCGGCCATCATCGCCACCTCGCAGCCGCCGCCAAGCGCGAAGCCCGACACCGCCGCGATCCACGGCTTGCGGGTGGCGGTAACCCGCTCCCAGCCGGCAAAGAAGTTCGACCCGTACATGCTGGCAAAGCCCTGCGCCTGCATCTCCTTGATGTCGGCGCCGGCCGCGAACGCCTTGTCCGATCCGGTCAGCACCAGGCAACGCTGGGAAGGGTCGGAGTCGTAAACGCCGAACGACAGGATCAGCTCGCGCAGCACCTCGCTGTTGAGAGCGTTGAGCGCCTGCGGGCGATTGAGCGTCACCAGCGTCACCGCCTCCCGCTGCTCGACCAGGATGCTTTCATACTCGCTCATGCGCGGGTCTCCGGAAAAGGCGTCCACTGCTCGCCGTCCGGCAAGGGCGCGAACAATGCATCGACCGTAACGTCGTCGACCTCCTCGGGTGTTGCCGGCTGCCACTCGGGCGCATTGTCCTTGTCGATCAGCAGCGCGCGCACGCCCTCGATCAGGTCGTGGGTCTGCACCACCCGTGAGGCGAGCGCATATTCGGCGACCATCTCATCGGCAAAGCTGGCACGGTTCGCCCCCTCGCTCAGCAGCCGCAGCGAGACCTTGCACGACAACGGGCTCTTCGACTTCAGGGTGGCAAGCTCGCTCTCCGCCCAGTCGCTCTCCTCCGCCTCCAGTGCCGCGATGATCTCTTCCAGCCGGTCCGACGCGAACAGCTTGGCAATTGCCGGCAGGTTGGTGGCGATCTTGGCTTCCGGCAGCATCGAGGCGAAATGGCCCAACGCCCCCTTCGCCCGCCCCGGCGTCCTGGCGAGCCGCTCGCAAAGCTCATCCAGCGAACTCTGCTCGACATAGTTGGTCGCAAGCCCGAGGTAGTGGCACTCGGCCCCGTCGAGGCGAGCGCCGGTGAGCGCCATATACTCGCCGACGCGGCCCTCGAGCCGCGGCAGGTACCAGCCACCGCCGACGTCGGGGAACAGCCCGATCCCGGTCTCGGGCATCGCCAGCCGGGTATTCTCGGTCGCGACCCGGAAGCGGCACGGCAGCGCAACGCCAACCCCGCCGCCCATCGTGATCCCGTCCATCAGGGCGATGGTCGGCTTGGGATAAGTGAACAGCAGATGGTTGAGCCGGTACTCGGCGAGGAAGAACGCACGCGCATCCGACCCATCGGCCGCGCCGCTCTTGGCGAGCATCACGATGTCACCCCCAGCGCAGAACCCGCGCCCTTCGGCATGGTCGATCAGCACAGCCTTGATGTGCGTGTCCGCGCGCCACTCGAGCAGCGCTTCGGACATCGTCTCGCACATCTCGCGGGTCAGCGCATGAAGCGCCCGGGGCCGGTTGAGGCGGATTCGGGCGAGCCCGCCTTCGGTAGTGATGAGCACGTCGGTCATGATACCCATCGCTTACGGAGAGGGAGGGAGCCGCCGCAAGCAGCGGAAGC
>JASLBJ010000104.1 GCA_030146725.1 Sphingomicrobium sp.
TCAACTCGGAGAAGGGCAAGCGCATCTACCGCTCACGCGTTCGCCATCTGGTGGATGACCTGTGCATCAAGGACAATCTGACGAGTTCAAGCGTTCGCAAGCGCTGCAAAGAGGCGGTAGTGAAGGCCGCCACCCCGTAGGCCCGGTAAGCCGTGGAGAGTACCGGGGCAACGGTACGGCGCTGAAGTCGTCTGCGGCCAATCCTGTTCAAGACGGGTGAAGATCCTGACGCGTCGCCGTTTGGGGGACCCACCTTGCATGGAGCGCGTCCAGCCGACTTTCATCCTGGTCCATAGATTTACCTGACCTTGCATCGGCGGCGGAAAACGGAGAAGTCGAGGAGCCGAGGGGACGCGGCACATCGACGGGGGCGGCAACATTGGGCTTCTTCGACTTCAGCTGGGCAGGCGCAGGAGCCTTGCCGCTGTTGAAGGAGCTTATGTCTCCGCTGTATGAGTTGGGCCGGGTGGATGGGGACGAGCGGCCATTCCGAGGCGCGACAAACGCCTGGACGGTCGGCTCGATCCTGATGACCTCCGGATGGCAAACGGCGCTGCATTTCAAGCGGCCCGTCCAGTCAATACGCAGCGATGGCTGCGACGACATCGTCCTTCAGTTTGTCCGCCAGGGTGTCGTCCGCGGCGACTTTGCAGGCGTGGAGTGCAAGGCCAGTGCCGGACAGATCCTGTGCTATGATCGGGGCCGGCCGTCACACCTCAAGAATGACGACAATGCCAGCGTGACCCTGGCTATCCCGCGCCATGTTCTCGAGGCGGTTACCGGCCCTTTGGGGATGGTGCACGGCTGCCTGTTGGGCGGCCCATCGGGCGTACTGTTGCGCGACCACCTCGGGTCGCTCGCCCGGCTCAATGGAGAGGGCTGCGACAATGACGCAATCAGTTCAGCGACCATGGCGCTGGTCGGGGCTGCTCTTGCGCGCGAAGGGCAGCAGGAGACGCGAGCACTGACTGAACCAGGAGCACGAGCACGTGATCTCATCGACGCCAGGTTAGCGAGCGAAGGCCTGTCGGCCGAGCTGATCTGCCGGACGGTAGGCGTGTCCCGATCAGTCCTCTACCGAGAGTTCAAGGATGTTGGGGGGGTGGAGAGATACATCCTGGAGCGAAGGCTCAGCACCGCGCGTTCGCGTCTCGCGCAACAGCCTTCGAACGGGATCAGCGAACTGGCTTTCGATCTGGGCTTCAAAAACGTCTCCCACTTCAGCACCGCGTACCGCCGGCGCTTCGGGGTTCGCCCAAGCGATACCCTGCGCGGACTGGACAGGCCCGGATCCAGTTTGATCGCTGCCAGTCGCGTGGCGCAGTGGCTCCGGATAACCGATGGAGTCACAGATGTGGCACTTTGATTGTACGGAACCCGGTAGCCAAGTGCCCCGCACAGGTATCCTCATGACCTTTGTCAACGCCCTCGATCCTTTCGCGCTCACGTAAGCACCATCGCGCGAATTTCCGCAATAGATTGAAAGCGGACATCATTGCAGTTGAGCGTGGGCGTATGGGCCGCCTGCCTTCAACGCCGATTGGTAAGCTGGACGCGAGTGGACCTTTTCGAACCACGCGGAAATGTTGGGGCGTCCATGTGCCGCCATGGCGCGCGCTGCCGCTGCTTCGAGCGGAAAGCTCATCATCACGTCGGCAGCTGTGATGTCCTTACCTGCGAACCAAGGGCGCTGCGTCGACTTGGCCTCGACGTAGTCAAGATGCACCTCAATCATCGGCTGGAACTTCCGCTGTACCAGCTTGCCGAACAGAGGCGCTCGGTTCAGCATCAGCCTGACCAGCAGTGGTGGCATCAGCGATCGTTCGGCATAATGCAGGAAGTGGTGATACCGCAGCGCATCGTCGCGCGGCGATGGAGGACCTAACCGCCCACCGGCGCTTTCCACCAGATGCTGAACAATTGCGCCGGTCTCGGCTACAATAAAACCTTGATCCTCAATGACCGTCGATTTGCCGAGCGGATGCACCTGCTTGAGCTCGGGCGTAGGCAGCATCGTTGCTCTATTTCGCTCTGGATCGGCGAGCGTGAGCTCGGCAAGATGCTGACCGCATCCAGCCACCACCGGCGTGCTGATTGGCGCCTAGTCCTGCGCGATAGCTGCGATATATCGGTCCAAAGCGCTCGTACTCATATCTGTCCTCCGCTCGTCGCCGACACGGGAATATCGCTGCGGCTGACAGGGCGGAAGACACATGGGTTGCGGTTTATAGTTGCGTCTCACGCTATGTCCGCAAGCGTGCTGGTGCTACGGAGTGCAGATGGCCTCGCCGGACTTCAATCTGCTGAACACGCTGGACGTGCTCCTTGCGGAAGGCAGCGTAGCCGGTGCCGCACGGCGGTTGCGGCTAAGCCCTTCGGCCATAGGCCGGGCTCTGGCCCGCCTGCGCATCGTCACAGGTGATCAGCTGCTGGTCCGCGCCGGGCGGCCGCTTGTGCCCACACCGCGCGCTGTGGAAATGCGTGAAAGGGTGAGCTGCTGGTGGAGGACGCGCAGGCTTCGCTTCGGCCTGCAGAGGGCATCGACTTGCGAAGGTTGGAGCGCACTTACACGTTGCGGACCAGCGACGGAAATGCCGAAACCGTCGGACCCCGTTGATCCGGCGCTTGCAGAAGGAAGCGCCCGGCGTCCAACTGCGTTTCATTCGCAAGCTGGACAAGGACAGTCAGGGGTGGCGGGACGGCAGTACTGACTTGGAAACGGGTGTGGTGGACGAAGCGATCAGCCCCGAGATCCGCAGCCGGGCGCTCTTCACCGATTGCTACATCGGCAGTGTCAGGAGTGGCCACCCGCTGGCGCATGCTGCAGTGACGGCAGCGGATTATGCGAGCTGGCCTCATGTAATCTCATGGCGTCCGGGCCTCGACTTGGGCCAAGTCGACCAACTTCTAGAGGAACTTGGGTTGGCCCGGAAAGTCGTCAGCAATGTCGACGGACTTTCTATTGCGCTGGCTTTGGCGCGCGGCTCGGACTTGGTCGCTACGGTGCCCTGCCTTCATACAACCGGTCTGCGCAGGGGATACACAGTTTCCCGATTCCGCTGACCTTGCGAGGCTTCACTATTTCCCTGCTGTCGCATGCGCGCGTCGACAGCGACCCCGCGCATCTTTGGCTGCGGACGGTCGTCCACGAGATAATGCGCGCCCGCGACTCGCTAGAACGATGACCCCTTTTGGGAATCCGACGGTAACGAGGGGCGCCAGGGCTGGTTGCAGGTATGCCCGATCCAGGTTGGTAGCGCCTGAAACAAGCAGCGCGCTCGAATTTTCGAAGCGGCCTCAGCGCTCCACTGGTGCGCCGATCGAACTTAGAGGCGGTCGAGACCATTGATAAGCTTTGCGCCAAGGTGGGGCCGTGGAGCACTGAAATGTTCCCGGTAGCTTCGAGAACCACGGCGCGCACCTGCGAAAAGTCGGTCACGTTCGCCGACCGCAGCTTCTCCATCACGTTTGAACGCGAGACGCGGCTCGCTTTCATGGCGCGGCGAGAGATTCGCCGTTTTCCATAATTAGGAGCGGCTCGTTCGTGAGCAGGCTTTTCACCCGTTCCGATCGCTGCCGTGCCTTGGCCAAGGCATATTGGATGGCGAACACGCCGGTGATTGCGGCCAGGCACTGAAGAAAGGCCATCCAATCGTTGCGCGTGCCGGCCTGCGCAATCAGCGATCCCGTGGCGACCGTCGTGACGAAGTCGAAGGCAGTCATCTTGGAGAAAGCTCGAAGGCCGACCGTTCGGAGGAGGAGAATCGTCCAGAGCACGGCGATGGCTGTCAGGAGCAAGCCCCGGACAAGCGGGCCGTATGGCTCGTCCAGGTCAAGTATCGGCAGCATCACTGGCGGCATGTTTCGGCTTCGGCGGGTTGTCGCCGGCGGGCCAGCCCTCGCGCTGCCGCGTCCGGTCGCCGTCCGTGTCCTCGGTCTGGTCGTGGAAGAGAACAACCTGTGTCGGAAATGGCAGGTCGATGCCGCGCCGCCTTGCAGCCTCGTAGATGGCGACAATGACGCGTGCGCGGACGTGGACCTGATCGGCGCGGGCCGACCGAGTCCACCAGCGCGCCCGCAGGTTGATGCTCGATCCGTCGAGCTCCCACGGCAGGCATTCGGGCGGAGGATCTGGCAATACGCCCTCCACCTCGCGCATGGCGGCTAGGAAGGTTTCGGCGGTGCCAGCCGGGTCGTCGCCGTAACCGATGCCGATGTCGTATTCGGAACGTCTCGTCTCGTAGGCGGTGTTCACGATCACAGGCGAGGTATAGATGTCGGCATTAGGAATGATCACCTGCCTGCCGTCATAGGTCTTGATGTAGGTTGCTCGGCTTTCAACGTGCTCAACAATACCCTCGAATTCCTTCACGACGATCTGATCGCCTCGGCGAAACGGACGCCGAACCAGCAGCAGGAGCCCGGCCAGCAGATTTTGCAGAATGTCGCGAAAAGCAAAGCCGATCGCTACCGAGCCGATGCCCAAGGTCGCGAGGATGTCGGCGGGCTTCACGCTTGGGAAGACGATGGCCGCTGTCATCAGGATCGCGACGATCATCAACATGCC
>JASLBJ010000185.1 GCA_030146725.1 Sphingomicrobium sp.
TCGAACGCGATGCTGCGCTTGCTGCCCGGCTCCTGGAACGGCGAGGCAAGGTGAATCGGGCGCGCCGCGACCGACGCTTCCCATTCGGTGCGGGGGACATAGAGCGAAGCGGGCTCGAGTGGACGGTAACTGCCCGCGTCCGAGACCAAAGCGCGTTTGCGATTGGCGTAATAGTCCTCGACCGCCTCGCGCCGGGAGTCGAGCGACTTGTCCGCGCCGGCCTCTCGGATGACGAGGTCATGCTCGCCCAGATGGTCGAACACCGTTGCCATGCGGTCTTCGAGCAGCGGCAGCCAATGCTCCATGCCCGCCATCCGCCGCCCTTCGGACAGCGCCTGGTAGAGCGGATCCTGGGTTGCGTTGCCGCCGAACGCCTCGCGGTAGCGCGAGCGGAAGCGCTTGATCGTCTCGTCATCGAGCAGCGCTTCGGACGCGGGCATCAGGATGAACGCCTCGGCGCGGTCGGTCGAGCGCTGGTCCGACGGATCGAAGCGGCGCAGGCTCTCGATCTCGTCCCCGAAGAAATCGAGCCTCAGCCCACTGTTCTCGCCCGACGGAAACAGGTCGACCAGCGAGCCGCGAACCGCATACTCGCCCGATTCGGCAACCGCATCCGCGCGCTGATAGCCAAGCATGTTGAGCTGGCGGATCAGCGTCTCGCGCTCGATCCGCTCGCCGGTCGCGACTCGCCGGGTAAGCTGGCGAATGCGGAACGGGCTCAGCACGCGCTGGGTTGCGCCATTGGCGGTGATCACCAGCAGTTGCGGGCCCTTGCGCCTGGCCTGCAGCCCGTTGAGCGTCGCCAGCCGCTCGGCCATCACCCGCAAGGCCGGCGACGAGCGGTCGTAGGGCAGGCAGTCCCACGCGGGCAGGGTCAGCACTTCGACCTCGGGCGCGAACAACGGGACAGTGTCGGCGATTGCGCGCAAGGCAGCCTCGTCGGCGGCGATCACGACGGCGCGGCCGCCCTTGCCGGCGCCGTCGACTGCCCGGGCAAGATCAGCTGCAAGCAGCGGCAGAAAGCCGCCGGGCACGCCCGAGAGCGTGAGCGGCTCGGTTGCGCCGAGCACGCGCTGCAGCGGCTCGCTCACCGTGCAATCCGGATGTAGTCGAGCCGCTGCATTGCGTTCATCATCGGTCCCTGGAAGCGCTCGGGCGGCGTCGCGGTTCCGATCGCCCAAGCCATGATATCGACGTCCTGCTCGTCGAGCATCGCGAGGAAGGTCGCGCGCTCGGCGACGCTCCAGCCGGCATGGTGGGCATCGAAAAAGCCGCCGATCATCATGTCCGCCTCACGCGTGCCGCGGTGATGCGCGCGCCACGCGAGGCGCTTGAGGTCCGGGTCGTCGAGCATGGCGGCCATGTAGGATCCTCTTTGCGTGTTTGCGAGACGCGTTAGCGGTCGCTGCGCCAATAACCACCTGACCCATCGGCCAGCGGATTGCGCGCTTCCCCGCACGATGACAGACGAAGCGGATGCGGCCCGAGATCCTCAATCCCCTGTTCGCCGAGGTGGAAACGCTCAAGGGCGTTGGGCCGCAGCTTGCCAAGGCGCTCAAGCGGCTCGACCTCACCCGCGCGGTCGACCTGCTCTACCATCTTCCGACCGGCGCAATCGAGCGGGTGCGCGCGCCGGCTGCAAGCGCTTCACTGCTCGGGCAGATCGTCATCCTGGAGGTGACGCCGAACGAGTTGCGCGAGCCGCGCTCGGGCCGTGGGCCGACGCGGGTGTTCGCCAGCGACGGCGACGGGAACACGATCACGCTGACCTATTTCAACAATCCCGGCTGGGCGCGCAAGCAGCTGCCGATCGGCGAGCCGCGCACCGTTTCGGGCAAGCTCGAGGCCTATGGCGACGAGTGGCAGATCATCCATCCCGAAGTGCTTTCCCCGGGCAGCGCGGCCGAGCTGCCGCTGCGCGAGCCGGTATACGGGCTGACCGAAGGGCTGACCAACCGCCGCCTGCGCGAGCTTGCGTCCGCGGCGCTCGAGCGCGCGCCCGAACTGGCGGAATGGATCGAACCCGGGCTGCTGACGCGCGAGGGCTGGCGGCCGTGGCGCTCGGCGTTGGCCGAAGCCCACGCCGATCACAGCCAGGCCGAAGCCCGCCGCCGGCTTGCCTACGACGAGGTGTTCGCCAACCAGCTTGCGCTGCTGCTGCTGCGGCAGGAGTCGCGGCGCAAGCGCGGCGTCCCGCTGGCCGGGGACGGGCGGCTCACCGGAATACTTCGGCTGCCTTATTCGCTGACCGGTGCGCAGGCGCGGGTGATCGAGGAGATCCGCGGCGACATGGCACAGGCCGTGCCGATGCTGCGCCTGCTCCAGGGTGACGTTGGATCGGGCAAGACGCTGGTCGCCCTGATGGCCATGCTCGCCGCGGTCGAGAGCGGCGCCCAGGCGGCGTTGCTCGCCCCGACCGAGATCCTTGCCCGCCAGCACCATGCCACCCTGCTTGCCCAGATCGACAGTATCGGCGTGCGGGTCGCGATCCTCACCGGCCGCGACAAGGGGCGGGCGCGCGACTCGGTGCTGATGGGGCTGGCCGACGGATCGATCGACATCCTGATCGGCACGCACGCGATCTTCCAGGAGAAGGTCGCTTACCGCAATCTCGGGCTTGCAGTGGTCGACGAGCAGCACCGCTTTGGCGTGTCGCAGCGGCTGCTGCTCGCGGCAAAGGCCGAGCGCCCGCCGCATCTGCTGGTGATGACTGCGACCCCGATCCCGCGCACGCTGACGCTGACTCAATATGGCGAGATGGACGTCAGCCGGATCGACGAGCTTCCGCCCGGACGGACGCCGATCGAAACGCGGGTGATCAGCGAGGAGCGGCTCGGCGAGGTCGTCGACGCGCTCGGCCGCCACATCGCGAGCGCAGGCCAGGCCTATTGGGTGTGCCCGCTGGTCGAGGAGAGCGAAACCAGCGACGCCGCAGCCGCCGAGGAGCGCGCGCGAACCCTCCGCCAGCGCTTCGGCGAGGACAAGGTCGGGCTCGTCCACGGCCGCATGAAGGGTCCCGACAAGGATCTGGTGATGGCGCGCTTCGCGGCCGGCGACCTTGCCGCGCTGGTCGCAACCACGGTGATCGAAGTCGGCGTCGACGTGCCCAACGCCACGCTGATGATCGTCGAGGGCGCCGAGCGCTTCGGGCTCGCCCAATTGCACCAGCTGCGTGGCCGGGTCGGGCGCGGGACGAGCAAGAGCATCTGCCTGCTGATCCGCGGCGGAACGCTCAGCGAGACCGGGCGCGCCCGGCTGGCCCTGATGCGCGAGAGCAATGACGGTTTTCGCATTGCCGAGGAAGACCTCAGGCTGCGCGGCCCTGGCGAGATCCTTGGGCTGCGCCAGTCGGGCGAACAGGCCTTTCGCATCGCCCGACCCGAGGACGTGGCCGAACTTGCGCCTCTTGCGCACAGCGACGCCCGCCTGCTTCTCGACCGCGACGGCGGGCTTGCCGGCGAGCGCGGGCAGGCGGCGCGAACCTGTCTTTATCTGTTCGAACGCGACCAGGCGGTGGGGTTGATCAGGAGCGGCTGACGCTCAGCGCGTGAGCAGCCCGTGCTTCTTCTTGCCAAGGCTGATCCGCACCGGCTCAGCGCCCGTCTCGATCAGCTGCGCAGGATCAGTGACGACCGCATCGCCCAGCCGCACCGCCCCCTCGGCAATCTTGCGCTTGGCCTCGCCATTCGACGCCACGAAGCCAAGCTGCGTCAGCGCCTGTCCGACCGTCAGTCCGCCCGTCACCGCAAGCGTCGGCAAGTCCCCGCCGCTGCCGCCGGCGAAGGTCGATCGCGCCGTCTGCTCCGCCGCGGTCGCTGCGTCGCGCCCATGAAGCAGCGCCGTCGCCTCGGTCGCAAGCAGCGCCTTGGCATCGTTGATGTCTGCGCCCGCGAGCGCCTCCAGCCGCGCAATCTCCTCGACCGGCACGTCGGTGAACCGGCGCAGGAAACGCCCGACATCGGCGTCCGCCGTGTTCCGCCAGAACTGCCAATAGTCGTACGGGCTCAGCATGTCGGCGTTGAGCCACACCGCACCATTGGCGGTCTTGCCCATCTTGGCGCCGTCCGCGGTGACCATCAGCGGCGTGGTGACGCCGAACACTTCCATTCCGTCGACACGGCGGGCAAGTTCGACGCCGTTGACGATATTGCCCCACTGGTCCGACCCGCCAAGCTGCAGCCGGCATCCCGCACGCCGCGACAGCTCGAGAAAATCATAGGCCTGCAGGATCATGTAGTTGAATTCGAGGAACGACAGCGATTGCTCGCGGTCGAGCCGCAGCTTGACGCTGTCGAAGCTAAGCATCCGGTTGACCGAGAAATGCTGGCCGATGTCGCGCAGGAACGGGATATATTCGAGCCGGTCGAGCCAGTCGGCATTGTCGACCATCACCGCGTCGCTCGGCCCGTCGCCGAAGCGCAGAAAGGCGCCGAACACGCGTTTGATCGAGGCGATATTGGCGGCGATCGTCTCGTCCGTCGCGAGCTTGCGTGCCTCGTCCTTGAAGCTTGGATCGCCGATCTTGCCGGTTCCGCCGCCCATCAGCACGATTGGCTTGTGACCCGCTTGCTGCAGCCGCCGAAGCAGCATGATCTGCACCAGGCTTCCGACGTGCAGGCTCGGCGCAGTCGGATCGAACCCGATATAGCCGGTGACGATCTCACGGTCGGCAAGCGCGTCGAGCGCGTCGGCGTCGGTCAGCTGGTGGATATAGCCGCGCTCGTTGAGCAGGCGGAGGAGGGAGGAGCGGTAAGTCATGGCGCCGCCGCGGCTAGCATGGTGCGTCGGGGCTTGCCACATTCGCGCGCCGCCGGGCAGGGTGGGGCGATGCAATTGACCCCTCATCCCGCGGCCGGCGGAGGCCCGGCAGCAAGCATCTTCGCTTATCCGATCCGTGTTCCCAATGGCGTGCGGACGGCCTTCCAGGTGAAGGGCGACCTTGCATCGATCGTCTTGCCTGCCGAGCGCGGACCGGCGCGAACCGACGGGCTTTGGAAAAGCACCTGCTTCGAGGCTTTCGTCCACGGCGATGGTACCGCCTATGCCGAGTATAATTTCTCGCCCTCGGGCGCCTGGGCGGCTTACGGCTTCGACAACTATCGCTCCGGCGTGCAAGCCCTCGGCGTCGCTGCACCGGCGATTGCGATCGAATGCGAGGCGGCTGACAGCATCTGGCTCACGGCGACCTTCGGGCTGCCTCACAGTCTGAGAGCGCCCGACCTGCAACTCAATCTGACCGCGGTGATCGAGGCCATCGGCGGGACGCACCACTATTGGGCACTCGCGCATCCGCCCGGCGAGAAGCCCGATTTTCACCATCGCGATTGCTTCGTCGCGCGGCTTGCCTAGACACATGGCCATGACCCAGTTCGGAATCGACCGGCTGCTCGGCGACGACCAGCTCTTGAAAGCCCTCGGCGGCCGCCGCGTGGCGCTGCTTGCCCACCCTGCGTCCGTCACCCGCGACCTTAGCCATAGCCTCGACGCGCTTGCGGGCGCCGGCGTCAACCTGACGGCTGCGTTCGGCCCGCAGCACGGGCTTCGCGGCGACAAGCAGGACAATATGGTCGAGTCCGAGGACTTCACCGACCCGCTCCACGGCATTCCGGTGTTCAGCCTCTACGGCGAGGTGCGGCGGCCGACCGGCCAGTCGATGGGCACGTTCGACACCATCCTGATCGATCTCCAGGACCTTGGCTGCCGCATCTACACCTTCATCACGACGCTGCTCTACGTGCTTGAGGCCGCGGCGGAGCATGGCAAGAGCGTGTGGGTTCTCGATCGCCCCAATCCGGCCGGGCGGCCGGTCGAGGGCCTCACGCTTCATTCCGGCTGGGAGAGTTTCGTCGGCGCCGGGCCGATCCCGATGCGTCATGGCCTGACGCTGGGCGAACTCGGCGCGTGGTTCGTCGATCACTTCAAGCTCGACGTCGACTATCGCGTGATCGAGATGGACGGCTGGCAGCCTGACGCTGGCCCGGGCTTCGGCTGGCCCGAAAACCGCGTCTGGATCAACCCCAGTCCGAACGCGGCCAACCTCAACATGGCGCGCGCTTATGCGGGGACGGTGATGCTCGAAGGCACCACCTTGAGCGAGGGCAGGGGCACCACCCGTCCGCTCGAACTGTTCGGCGCGCCGGGCCTCGACGCCCGCGCAGTGATCTCTCGGATGCAGGCGCTCGCGCCGCACTGGCTCACCGGCTGCGCGCTACGCGAAGTGGCGTTCGAGCCGACCTTTCACAAGCATTCCGGGACGTTGTGCACCGGCGTTCAGATTCATGCGGAAGGCCGGTTCTACGATCATCTCGCGTTCAAGCCGTGGCGACTGCAGGCGCTCGCATTCCGGGCGATCCGCGAGCTCCGTCCCGACTTCGACCTGTGGCGCGATTTTCCATACGAATACGAGTTCGGCAAGCTTGCGATCGATGTCATCAACGGCTCGCCGCTATTGCGCGAATGGGTCGACAGGCACGGCTCGACTGCCGACGATCTCGACGCTTCGACCGTGCCCGACGAGCGAGACTGGGAAGAGCAGCGGCGACCCTATCTTCGCTACTAGCGGAGGGGTTGGTTAAGGAAGAAGTAGGGGCTTGGCCCTATCCCGACCTGACAACAGGTTGGGACAGCCGCACATGGCCACGCACGGCATCGAACACGTCACCCAAGAGGCAATCCGCGCGGTCGCGCGCGACTGCGGCTCGCTGTCGATGGAATGCAGCGACGTAGCCGGTTACGTCCAGGACTTTACGGCGCGCATCGACGAGCGCCTCGAGGCGCTCGATCGGCTCGAGGAGGTGACGGTCCGCCTGACCGCCGACCAGGAGCGGGTGTCGGATTGGACGGAGGAAGCCCGGCTCCTCGCCGAGCAGGCCAGGGCCAAGCTCGAGGACGGCCGCGAGGCGATCGACGGGACGATCGCCGGCTTCAAGGGGCTGACCGATCTTGTCGTCCAGTTGGGCGAGCGGATGGCCGGCTTCGCCTCTGCTATGAGCCAGGTGCAGAAGGTCTCGTCGACGATCGAGACGATTGCGCGCAAGACCAACATGCTGGCGCTCAACGCCACGATCGAGGCGGCCCGGGCGGGGGATGCCGGGCGCAGCTTTGCGGTCGTCGCTGCAGAGGTGAAAAAGCTCGCGCACGACACGCGCTCGGCGACCAGCGAGATTGCGCTGACAATTGGCGAGCTGACCCGCGAGGCAGGCGCCGTCACCTCCGAGATCCGCACCGGAGTCGAGCGCAGCCGCGCCGCCCAGATCGGCTTCGACCAGATCAGCGACACCGTTCGCGACGTCAGCGAGATCGTCGGCATGGTCGACCGCCAGTCCGAGCAAATCGCGCATTCGACCAGCATGATCCAGTCGAGCGTCGACCGGGTGAAGGCCGGCCTGAGCGATTTTGCCGGCGACGCTCGCGACGACAGCGCGCAGCTCATCCTGGCGCAAAAGCGGCTCGTGCATCTCGAGTTCCTGTCCAACACCATGCTCGACACGCTCGCCAATTCGGGCGCGGAGATCGACGACACGCCCTTCATCCATCGCGCGCAGGACGCAACGCGGGCAGTGGTCGCAGCGATCGAGAGCGGCCTCGCCGCGCACGAGTTTACGATCGAGGATGTGTTCGACGAGGATTACCGGCCGATCGCGGGCAGCAACCCGCTCCAGCATGAGGCGCGCTTCTGTGCCCATGCCGACCGGCTCGTCCGACCACTGCTCGACATGGTCAAAGCCGGGGACGTGCGGATCATCGGCGCTTCGATCGGCGACCTGAACGGCTATCTGCCGACGCACCTCAGCGAACGCAGCCAGCAGCAGCGGAGCGATCCGGTGTGGAACGACGAGCATTGCCGCAACAAGCGCATCCTGATCGACGACACGACGCGTAAGGCGCTGCTGAGCGATAAACCGGCGACGCTTGCGACCTACCGGCTGGAGCGTGGCAATCAGGCCGTCCCGGTCAAGACGGTGTTTGTGCCGCTGCGGATCAAGGGCCGTCGCTGGGGCAATTTCGAGCTCGCCTACCGCGACGCCTGATCCCGACGCTGCAAGCCACTTCAGGCGAAGCGGTCGCGGGCCGCCAAGGCTTTGGTCGGGTAGTGCTCGAACAGGATGACCGGAAAAAATGCGCCCTATTCGACGCCGCGAGCGCTTGCCCGCGCTTCCAGCAGGTCGAACAAAGCGCGGTGCTGGAGCAGCAGTTGCTCGCCCCCGAACGCCGTTGCCCGCTCGGAAGACGGCGTCGTCGAGCTGGCTTCGAGAACCTCGACGATCGACCGTTCGCCTGGGAGCGACGCCGGTTGCGGGTCGAGTTCGGTGCGCAATGCCGCACGATCGAGCAGCCGGCGGATCGTGCGCCAGTCGCTGGCCAGAGCCGCCACTGCGCCGAGCGCGCAGCCGCGCCGCTCGGAGCGGGAGAGGATGTCGAGCGCATGGCATTGTGCGGCAAGCGCAGTCTCGGTCGCCGCGGCGCCCGGAGTGGACGGCATTGGTCCCACCGCGGAAGCCAGCCGGACAAGGTACGACCGCTCGGCTTCGAAGGCGTCGGCGGCGTCGTGGAGCCAGGCCGTCGCTGCGGAGTCGGTGCAATGCGCAAGCGCGGTCTGCACCAGTCCCGGATATCGGCCGTGAACGCTGCACAGAAGGTGCACCGCATCGGCGAGATCGCGGCCAGAATGCATGGCCGTGCCGTCGACCAGTGCAGCGAGGTGTGGGTGCCGGGCGCAGCCGATCCGGGCGACAAGCGCGATCTGCGCCGAGGCGAGTCCGGCCGGTGCCGGGTCGCGCGACAGATTGGTGGCCATGACCTTTTTCCTCTCCAGCTCCACGGCTGCGATTCCGATTGCGAGCCGGTCTAGCCCACGGGCGTAAAGACGGGGTTTATGCGT
>JASLBJ010000202.1 GCA_030146725.1 Sphingomicrobium sp.
CAGGTCGATGCGCTCGCGGAAAACGCGACCAAGATCCTGACCGACAACGGCGGATCGGTGGTCAAGACCGAAACCTGGGGCCTTCGCAGCCTCGCCTATCGCATGTCGAAGAACCGCAAGGCGCATTATGTGGCGCTCGACGTCGATGCACCGCCGGCCGCAATTGCCGAGCTGGAGCGCCAGACCAACATCAACGAGGACGTGATCCGCTTCCTCACCATCCGCGTCGACGAGCATGAGGCCGGTCCATCGGCCATGATGCGCCGCGGCGAGCGCGACCGTGAACGTGGTGACCGAGGCGATCGCGGTGACCGTGGTGATCGCGGCCCGCGCGGCGGCGACCGCGACCGTGGTGATCGCGGCGACCGGCCGGACCGCGGCGACCGTGCGCCGTTCCGCGCTCGTGAAGAGGAGACCGAATAATGGGCCGGGCATTTTTCCGCCGCCGCAAGAGCTGTCCGTTCTCGGGCAAGGACGCCCCGCGGATCGACTATAAGGACGTCCGCCTGCTGCAGGGCTTCGTGTCCGAGCGCGGCAAGATCGTGCCGTCGCGGATCACCGCCGTCTCGACCAAGAAGCAGCGCGAGCTGGCCCGTGCGATCAAGCGTGCGCGCCACATCGGCCTGCTTCCCTACATCGTGAAATAAGGAGGGTTCGAGATGGAAGTCATCCTGCTCGAACGCGTCGAGAAGCTTGGGCACATCGGCGACGTCGTGACCGTCAAGAACGGCTTCGCGCGCAATTACCTGCTGCCGAACAAGAAGGCGCTCAGGGCCAACGAGACGAACCGCAAGCTGTTCGAAACGAACCGCTCGAAGATCGAAGCGGACAATGCCGACAAGCGTGCCGAAGCGGAAGCCGGCGCCAAGGGCATCGACGGCAAGACCGTGCTGCTGATCCGCCAGGCGTCGAACACCGGCCAGCTCTACGGTTCGGTCAGCGCCCGCGACATCGTCGATGCACTCGAGAGCGACGGTGCCAAGGTGACCAAGAGCCAGGTCGTGCTCGATCGCCCGATCAAGGCCATCGGCATGCACGAGATCAAGGTCGCGTTGCACCCCGAGGTGTCGATCACGGTCAAGGTCAACGTCGCCCGCTCGCCCGAGGAAGCCGAACTGCAGGCGCAGGGCGTCGACGTCATGTCGCAGATGTTCGAGCGCGACACGGCGGCGTTCACCGAGGACTATGATCCCAATGCCGAGCCCGGGGCCAGCGCCGATGCTCCGGCGCCGGCCCCGGCCGACGACGAAAGCGAAGCGCAGCCCTCTTAAGCTGCACGGCTTGGCCAATCAGAATCGGGGGCCGTCGGTTGCAGGACCGGCGGCCCCTTTGCTGTGCGCCGAGCCGTTCGTCGCATCCCCGCCGGCCGCGGCGGAACGCTTGCCGCAACCTCCCTGTTTTCCGCACAGGGCGCAACTTTGCGCCAGTGGAGGAGAGGATCATGACCGAAGACCGCGAACGGGATCAGTTCGGCGAGGCTGACCAGGCGCCGACCGGCGGCCAGAACAGCCAGCAGAGCGAATATGGCCAGCAGGGCGAGGAAGGCGAGCAGACCGACCTCGGCCGAGGTCAGCAGCCCCGGCACGACGCGATCGGGCAGCAGGCGCAGCAGCAGGCGTTCGCCCAGCAGGGGCAGCACTCCGAGACGGGCCAGCAGGGTCAGCAAGGGCAGCAGGGCCAGCAGGGCCAGCAGCAGTTCGGTCAATCGAACCAGCAGCAGTTCGGCCAGAACCAGCAGAGCGAAACCGGCCAGGCCGACTATGGCAGCGCCGGCGCTGCCGAAGCCCAGAACAGCGGCCAGCTGGGCGGCAGCGGCCAGGATGGACTGGGCGGCGGCCTTGGCGGCGGCGGAACCGGCGGCTCGGGCGACGGCACCAGCGGCGGCGGCTTCGTCGGCTCGCAAGGCACCGACGGGGACGACTATCTGCAGCAATCGTCCGGAAGCGAGGCAACCGGCGGATCGGACTTTGCCAGCCAGGGCCAGGGCGCCCGCGACGACGAGGACGAGGATTCGGCCGCTTCCGATGGCGCAATGGGCGGCAGCGGGATGAGCGGCGGCGGAGGCGGCGGCGGCTTCTAGGCCTTCGCAACCCTGCAACCAACAGCGCCGCGCTTCACCCGTTGAAGCGCGGCGCCCCTGCATCTGCAATCTGGCATTCCGCGGCGCTGCGGGACCGCCCGGACGCCCCGGCACGGCCCGAACCCTGCACTCAGTCCTCGACTAGCCGCAGCAACCGGCGCTCGAGCGGCGCGAGGATCGCGCTCAGGTCGTTGCCGCGCTTGAGCACCGCGCCATGCTCGCCGACGAGTGCGAACGCCCCCTGCTTGAGCCGCAGGGACGGCCGCTTCTCGATCCGCATCTCGGGCCGTTCGGACGTCCGCCGATAGGCTGCGAACACCGCGACTTCCGGATCGATCCGGATCGCATAGTCGCGCCAGTGCCCGGCCGCGACCATCCGGCCATAAAGATCGAGGATCCGCATCAGCTCCGGCCGGTCGAAGCTCGCGACCGGACGGCGGTCGCGCGGGTGCGGGAAGGCCGCGACGACGCTCAAGCGCTCTTCGCCTCTGGCGGGGCGTGGCGCGACGCCTCGAGCCCGGCTTCCTTGAGTAGCGCGATCTCCTTGCGCAGTTCGGCGATCTGGGCTTCCAGGTCCGCAATCCCCACGCGGGACGGATCGATGTCCTCGCCGCACGGCGTGCCATAGGGCACGAACCCGGGACTATAGTGAACCGTGTCGACCGGGACCGGCCGCGCCGGGATCCCGACCATCGTCGCGCCTGGCACCACGTCCTTGGTCACCACTGCATTGGCGCCGACCTTGGCCCCCTCCCCGACCTCGATCGGCCCGAGCACCTGCGCCCCCGACCCGATCACCACCTGGTCTTTCAGCGTCGGGTGCCGCTTGCCGCCGACACCGGTCGAGGGATTGGTCCCGCCCAGCGTGACGTTCTGGTAGATCGTCACGTCGTTGCCGATCTCCGCCGTCTCGCCGATCACGGTGAAGCCATGGTCGATGAAGAAGTTGCGGCCGATCCGCGCCCCCGGATGGATGTCGATGCACGTCAGGAAACGCGAGATATGATTGACCAGGCGGGCGAGGAAGAACAGTTTCCCGCCGTACAGCCAGTGCGCAACCCGGTGCAGCCCGAGCGCAAGCACGCCCGGATAGAGCAGCACCTCCCAGCGCGTGCGCGCCGCCGGGTCGCGCTGCTTGACCGAGTCGAGATAGGCGAAGAACCCTGACACCAGGCGCAATTCCCTTGCCGTGAACGGTCCGATTTAATTGCAGGCGGCCCGAATTGCCAGATGGCGCGAGCCGCGTGGTGCCGGATTCGCTTGCTCCGCGCCGCCCGCTTGGGCAAATCGCGCTCGAGTGGGGGTCTAGCCGATGCAGTTTCGATCAGCCGAGCCGGACGTCAGGGCGGTTTACCCGCCCGACCGCTCCAGCTTTGCCTGCTGAGGATCCGGTCGCTGCCCGACATCAATCCCTTTTATTCTCTTGCCGGACTGCTGGTCGGGATCCTCGTCGGACTGACGGGGGTCGGCGGCGGGTCGCTGATGACGCCCCTGCTGGTCCTGATGTTCGGTTTCCACCCCGCCACCGCAGTTGGCACGGACCTGCTCTACGCAGCGGTGACCAAGACCGTCGGGACCGTCGTTCACGGGACACGCAAGACCGTCGACTGGCGGATCGTCGGCGGCCTCGCGCTGGGCAGCGTCCCTGCCGCGATCCTGACGCTGATCGTCATGAGCCGCGTCGGGACCCTCGGCAACGAGGCCTCGGCCGTGCTCTACGTGCTGCTCGGCTGTGCCTTGCTGCTGACCGGCGTGTCGATCCTGTTTCGGCCGATGATCATCGCCTGGGCTGGGCCGCGGCTCGAGACCAGCAGCGCGGACCGGCTCTCGCGCTGGACCGTCCTGCTCGGCGCAATCCTCGGCGTGCTGGTTACGGTGACATCGGTCGGCGCGGGCGCTCTGGGCACCACCGCCTTGTTGATCCTCTATCCCAAGCTGCCGATCGCTCGGATCGCCGGAAGCGATATCGCCCATGCCGTACCGCTGACCCTCATCGCGGGGGTCGGCCACTGGTTTCTCGGATCCGTCGATTTCGGCCTGATGGCCGCGCTGCTCGTCGGCTCGATCCCGGGCGTGATCATCGGCAGCCTGCTCGGCAGCCGCGCATCGGACAATTGGCTGCGGCCGGTGCTCGCCGTGACCTTGCTGATCGTCGGCGCCCGGCTGCTGCTGGGCTGATGGCAAGCGGGCTCGCCGGCCGGGACCGCGCGCCGCGATGACCGTGCACCTCCCCACGCTCAAGCAGCTGCAATATCTGGTCGCGCTCGAGCAGCACGGCCATTTCGGCAAGGCCGCGGAAAGCTGCTTCGTCACCCAGTCGACCCTCTCCGCCAGCCTGAGGGAGCTCGAGGCGCTGCTCGGCATCGTCCTGGTCGAACGCACCCGGCGGGTGGTGCGGTTCACGCCGGTCGGCACGCGCATCGCCGACAAGGCCCGGCGCGTGCTGCGTGAGGCCGAGGAGCTGACCGACATGGCGCGGGTCGAGGGCCGGCCGCTCCACGGCCAGATCCGCATGGGCGTCATTCCGACCATCGCCCCGTTCCTGCTGCCGGCAATGCTGCCGCAGCTGCGGTCACAATGGCCAAGCCTCAAGCTGTTCCTGCGCGAGGAAACCAGCAATCTCGCCTGTCTGGCCCTGCACCGCGGACAGCTCGATTGCGTGCTTCTGGCGCTGCCGTTCGGATGCGGCGAGGTCGATTCAGCCGTGCTGTTCGAAGACGGCCTGTTCGTCGCCTTTCCCGGCGGCGAAGCCCCGCCCGGGCGGACGATCGATCCCGCGGTCATCGACGAAAGCCGCCTGCTCCTGCTCGAGGACGGCCATTGCCTCAAGGACCACGCACTGTCCGCCTGCAATCGGCCCGACCTTCGCGCCGAGGCCAGCATGATGGGCACGTCGCTGCACACGCTGGTGCAGATGGTCGCCAATGGGCTCGGCATTACCTTCGTGCCGGCGATGGCGATCGCGTCCGGCATTCTCGAGGGAACGACGGTCGACGCGCGCCCGCTCGAGGCCGAGCAGGGGTCGCGCAGCATCGCCCTTGTCTGGCGCAAGTCGAGCCCTCGCGAAGAGGAATTCCGGCTGCTGGCCAGGTCCATCCGCAACGACCGGGATGGTGCTCGCACCGTAACCGCCCAAGACCGCGGCGCACCCTGACAGGTGCGCCGCAGGTCGGAATCGGGACTTAAGCGACCGCAGGCTCCGCGACACCAATTGGCTCGATGCTGTCCGGGTTCTGCTTGAGATCGAAGCGATCGGCGTTCATCACCTTGGTCCAAGCCTTGACGAAGTCGCGGACGAACTTCTCCTCATTGCCCTTCTCGGCATAAACTTCGGCAACGGCGCGCAGCTGGCTGTTCGATCCGAAGATCAGGTCGGTGCGGGTCGCCCGCCACTTCTCCTGTTTGCCGCCGCGATCCAGACCGAGGAACTCCTCGTCGCCCCGCTCGTCAATCACCTGCCAGAAGGTGTCATTGTCGAGTAGATTGACGAAGAAGTCGTTGGTCAGCTGCCCCTTGCGGGTGGTGAATACCCCTTCCGGCGCGTCCTTGTAGTTCGCTCCGAGCACGCGCAGCCCACCGAGCAGCACCGTCATCTCCGGCACCGACAGGCCAAGCAGCGAAGCGCGATCGAGCAGCAGCTCTTCCGTCTTCACCGAATGCTTGGTCTTGAGATAGTTGCGGAAGCCGTCGGCCGCGGGATCCATGACCGCGAAGCTCTCCGCGTCGGTGGCTTCCTCAGTGGCGTCACCACGCCCGCCGGTGAAGGGCACATCGACCTCGAAGCCGGCAGCCTTGGCTGCCTTGTCGACCGCCGCGGTTCCGGCAAGGACAATCGCGTCGGCCATCGACAGCGGCCCACGCAGCTCGTCGATCCTGGCCAGCACGCGCTGGAGCTCGGCCGGCTCGTTGACCTCCCAATCCTTCTGCGGCGACAGGCGGATGCGCGCGCCATTGGCCCCGCCGCGATGGTCGGAGCGGCGATAGGAAGAGGCAGCCGCCCAAGCGGTCTTTACCAGCTGTCCGATGCTGAACCCTGCGTCAAGGATCCGGGCCGAAAAGGCAGCGACGTCCGAGTCCGACGGAACGGTCCCGGTCGGCACCGGGTCCTGCCAGATGAGGTCCTCCTTCGGGACTTCCGGCCCAAGGTAGCGGATCTTCGGACCCATATCGCGATGGGTCAGCTTGAACCAGGCGCGCGCGAAGGCGTCCTTGAACGCCTCGTGATCGTTGCGAAACTTCTCCGAAATCACGCGGAACTCGGGATCGACCTTGAGCGCCATGTCGGCGGTGGTCATCATCGTCGGCACCTTCTTGCCCGGAACATGGGCATCTGGCGCCATGTCCTCCTCGCGCTGGTTGATCGGCTGCCACTGCTTGGCGCCAGCGGGCGAGCGGACCAGCTCATATTCATAGTCGAGCAGCAGCCGAAAGTAATTCTCCGACCATTCGGTGGGCGTGTTGACCCACGCGCCCTCGATTCCGCTGGTGATCGTGTGCTCGCCGATGCCAGTCTCATGTGCGCTCGCCCAGCCGAGGCCCTGTAGTGTGATGTCCGCGCTTGCGGGCGAGTCGCCGACGTGGCTCGGGTCGCCAGCGCCATGCGCCTTGCCGAAGGTGTGACCGCCGGCTGCAAGCGCCACCGTCTCCTCATGGTTCATCGCCATGCGCTCGAACGTAACCTTGATGTCGCGCGCCGACTGAAGCGCGTCGGGCTCGCCGCCCGGGCCTTCGGGATTGACGTAGATGAGGCCCATCTGGATCGCGGCGAGCGGATGCTCGAGCTCTTTCTCGCGGTCCGGCTGGATCCGGGTCTCGTTCCCCTCCTCGCCGACCCACTGCTCTTCGGCGCCCCAGTAGATGTCCTTCTCGGGTTCGAACACATCGCGGCGACCGCCGCCGAAGCCGAACACCGGACCACCCATCGACTCGATCGCGACATTGCCGGTCAGGATGAACAGGTCGGCCCAGCTGATGTTCTTCCCGTACTTGCGTTTGATCGGCCACAGCAGGCGCCGCGCCTTGTCGAGATTGCCGTTATCAGGCCAGCTGTTGAGCGGAGCGAAACGTTGTTGACCGCTGTTCGCGCCGCCGCGACCGTCCGCCGTGCGGTACGTGCCCGCCGCATGCCATGCCATGCGGATGAAGAATGGACCGTAATTGCCATAATCGGCCGGCCACCAGGGCTGGCTGTCGGTCATCAGCGCCGTCAGGTCGCGCTTGAGGGCCTGGTAATCGAGAGCCTTGAACGCTTCGGCATAATCGAAATCGTCGCCCATCGGGTCGGCTGACAGGCCACCCTGGTTGAGGATGTCGAGCGGCAGCTGTTCGGGCCACCAGTCGCGATTTTGCCGTCCGATCAGCGAACGCACCGTGCTCGGCCGCTCCACGGGGCAGCCGTTACCCATCTCGCCCGTCTTCGCGTCCATTCTAGCTCTCCTGAAATGAGTTGTGCGAGCCTTCCCTAGGCCCGGGCGCGGAGCGACGGAAACGATTAAAGTTAGTCAGGCCGACGCGGAAAATCGATTAGTCGGACGAGTGGCTCCCTCCGCCTCAATCCATATGTTTGAGGCCGATCCGCAGATAATCGTAACCGGTGACGAGGGTCAGCGCCGCGGCGGCCCACAGGCTGGCGAGGCCGACGGTGTGCACCCACTCCTGCTGCGGGGTCGCGCCGGCGAGGATCAGCGCGCCCAGCGCGATCAGCTGGAGCGTCGTCTTCCACTTTGCGAGCGCGCTGACCGGCACTCCGACGCGGACCTCGGCGAGGAACTCGCGAAGGCCCGAGACGATGATCTCGCGCAGCAGGATGATCAGCGCCGGGATCACGTGCAGGTCTTGGATGATCGGCGGCTCGCCGTTGGCGCGGCGCGATGCGAGCAGCATGACGATCACCGCGGCGACC
>JASLBJ010000236.1 GCA_030146725.1 Sphingomicrobium sp.
CTTGAAGCGCACGACCTCGAGGTCATCCTCGATCTCGTCCATGTAGAAGACGCCGCCCGCCTTCAAATTCTGGTGCATGATGGTCGGCGTGACCGTCCAGTTCTCGTTGAGGTCGACCTTCAGCGCCGCACGGCCGCCATAGACGTCGACATCGTTGATATTGCTGTCGACGATGTCGGAATTGTCGAAGTTCAACTGGCCGTCGGGTGAATAATAGGACCGGATGCCCGCGACATTGTCGATGTAGCCGCCGTCGTGCCGGTAGAAAGCGACTGCCCGGAAGGCGATGCGGTCGGCCAGCGGCACGTTGATCATGCCTTCGAGGCTTCCGCCCATCCCGCCGTGAGCGACCGTGTTCAGTTCGCCGTCGACGCGCCCGTAGGTCGACGCGAGGTCCGGTTTGTTGGTGATGATCCGGATGGTGCCGGCCTGGCTCGACGCGCCGTAGAGCGTGCCCTGCGGCCCGGCGAGGCTTTCGATCCGGGCGATGTCGTAGATGTGGACGTCGAGCGTTCCGCCGATAGTCGTCACCGGCTGCTCGTCGAGGTAGGTGCCGACCGACGGGAAGCTGCCCGAATGGTTGCCGTCGCCGCCGGTGGCCACGCCGCGCATGTAGACCGAGGTCGAGCCGGGCTGCGACGTCTGGAAGCTGACCGAGGGGAGCTGCTTGGTATAATCCTCGAAATTGGAGATGTTGAGCTGGTCGAGGCGGCGGGTGCCGATCGCCTGGATGGACACCGGCACGTCCTGAAGGTTCTCCTCACGCTTTTGCGCGGTGACGACGATCTCGGTCTCGTCGGGAACCAGTCCGTCCTGCGCCGACTGCACCGCGGGCGGCGGCGAGGTGACGTTGGTGGCGTTGGTCGCGGGTGCCGGCGAATCGCCGGTGGTGTCCTGTGCAAACGCTGGCGAGGCCAGTGCGGTCGACGCGAGCAAACCCAAAGCTACGCCGCGCAAACGAACGTCGGTCATCGATACCCCCCGGTGGACCTGTTTGTGACAGCATTGCGACAGAGCGGCGCGGCGCTGTCAACGGGCAAGCGTTACGGGTGCGAAGATTTCGACAAAGCGGCGTCCGGATACGCATCGAGCGTTGCTCCAAGAGCGGCCTTCAGCGGCCCGAGATAGGGCCCGTAGCGCTGCCACTCCTCGGTCGCGCTGCGGTAGATCGGCTGGCGGACCTGCTCCGAGCTTGCGGTACGCACGGCCCGCTCGGTCTCGTGAAACGCGAGGCAGGCGGGGTCGAAGTCGAGCCCGACATGGCCGAGCAGCGCGCGGACCTGGCCTTCGGTATCGTCGACCATCCGTTCGTAGTGAACGCGGTGAACGTGGCCGGGAAGCACCGCATCGATATGGTCCATCAGGCGGACGTAATCCGCGTAATAGTGGCCGAGATCCTCAAGATCGTAGGTGAAATCCTGGCCGCGGGCGAAGTGCTGGCGGAAGTTGGACAGGCAGCAGCCGAGCGGATGGCGGCGGGCGTCGATGATCGTCGCGTTCGGCAGGATCAGCCGGATGAAGGGCACGAACATCCAGTTGTTGGGGAGCTTGTCGATGAACCGCGGGCGGGCGGTGCGGCGCTGGACCGCGGCACGCGCGAGATATTCCTCGCCCAACGCGGTGCGTTCGTCGGGCGAGAGGTCGAGCGCATAGTCGGGATAGTTGGTGCGGCGGCGGACGATGGCCGGAAGGTCGGGAAGCTCCGACGTGCCTTCGACTTGCGGATGCGACGCGAGGATCTGCTCGACGAGGGTCGACCCCGCTCGGGGCAGGCCGACGATGAAGATCGGGTCGGGTGACTGGCAGCCACCCTTGCCCGCCAGCGCCGAAGCGGTGAAAGCGGCGATGCTGCGGTCGACGGTGCGGGTGAGGTCGCGGGCCGAGAACGGCTGGCGGGCGCGGCGAAGCGCATTGGCGGCGGCGTAGGAGGCGAATGCCTCGTCGGTGCGGCCGGAGTCGTGCATCGCCTTGCCGAGCGCGAACATCAGGTGAAGGCGGTCCTCGTCGGTGACCGTCGAAGTGGCGGGCGCCCCCGTGCCGGCCTGCGTATCGAGCGCTGCGCGCATCGCGGCGACATCGGCCTCGTCGAAACGGATGGTCTTGAGGTTGGCGAGGCTCCACCACGCTTCGCCAAGCGCCGGCCTGAGCGCGAGCGCCTTGCGATAGGCGGCGATGCCCTCCTCCTGCCGGCCGACGGTCTTGAGCATATGTCCGAAGCTGAGCCACACGCGCGGTTGCCGCGGGGCTTTGGCGAGCACTTGCCGATAGATGCGGATCGACTGGTCGAAGTCGCCGAGCCGGCCGAGCGTGGCGGCCTTGAGGTTCCAGTGGCCGATCGACTCGGCCTCGACCTCGAGCACCGGCTCGAGCACTTCGAGCGCCTCGGCGGGGCGGCCGGTGCGGCCGAGGACGAGGGCGAGATTGGCTCGGGCGGCGGTGAAGCCTGGGGCGATCTCGAGCGCTCGGCGAAGCAGTTTCTCGGCATCGCCCCAGCGGCCGATGCGTGCCGCAAGCTCGGCGAGCATGCGGATCGCGCGGACCTCGAACGGGTCGGCCTTGAGCTCGGCCTTGAGCAGGCGCTCGGCGACGTCGAGGCGATTCTCGGACAAAGCGAGGCCGGCTTCGAGCAGCTGCGGGGGGAAGCGGTTGGCGGGGGGTGGCACCCGAGCACTTCTAGCGCTGCCGTGGCGCTGCGGCCAAGCCGCTTGCGTGCCGTGACGCCGCGGCCAAGCCGCTTGCGTGCCGTGACGCCGCGGCCAAGCCGCTTGCGCTGGCACGCGCAGGGCATAAGCAGGGCAGATGAAGTATTTCGAGGATTTCGCGGTCGGACAGACGACCGTGTTCGGGTCGGTCGACGTCGATCGCGAGGAGGTGCTTGCGTTTGCGAGGAAGTTCGACCCGCAGCCGTTTCACCTGTCCGACGAGGCTGCCGCCAAGACGCATTTCGGGCGGCTGGCGGCAAGCGGCTGGCACAGTTGCGCGATGGCGATGGGGGTGATCGCGCGGTTCGTCGTCGCGGACGAGCAGGCGGGGCTGGGGTCGCCCGGAGTCGACGAACTGCGGTGGCTGAAGCCGGTCTATCCGGGCGATCGGCTGACGGTGACGGGCGAGGTGCTCGAGATGATCCCGTCCCGATCGAAGCCGCACATCGGTGTCGTCCGAACCCGGACCAGCGTCACCAACCAGGAAACGATCGAGGTGATGCGCTTCACCTCGATCGTCCTGTTTCAGCGACGGCCGGCCATGCAGCCGGCGCAGTCGGAGCCGGCTTAATCGTCGCGAGTGCGGCGGCGCTCGAGGCGATCGTTGACCCGCTGCTGGCGGGTCGCCTGGCGGGTCGCGCGGGTAGTCCGCGCGCGCGTCGTGGTCTGGGTCGACTGGGTCGCGGTCGGCATCCGCACGGAACGGTTGGCCTGGCGCTGCTCCTGCCGGTTGACCCGGTCCTGCATGCGGACCTGGCGGCGTTCGAACGCGCCCCAGTTGGGAGTCGTCGGAGCCGGCACAACGACGGCGGTGCCCGTCGTTCCAGCCGGCTGCCTGCCCCTGGAACGCAACAGGCGTTCGGTCCAGTAGCGGCGCTGGGCATCGCTCCACACCTGCGGCTGGCGGTAACGATTGTACACGTAATAGCCGGTGCCGGGGTAATAGAAGTCGTCGTACCAGCCGTAATAGGCATTGTACGGGTCGTAGCCGTAGCCGCCGCCGTAGCCGTAGGGGCTGCCATAAGGGCTGTAGCCGGCGTAGCCGTACGGGCTGCCGTAGCCCGAGCCATAGCCGTAGCGGCTGCCGTACGGGCTATAGCCGCCATAGCCGCCGTAGCCGCTATTGTAGCCGACAGAGACCCCGCTGCCGCCGTAGGGGCCGTAGGTCGAGCACCCGCCAAGACCGAGGCCGGCGGCGGCGAGAAGGACTGTAGTGAACTTGAGACGCATAACTGGCCGCCTTTCAAAGCGTAGTTGGAGGCCACAAATGAACGTGCGACGTGCTCGATCGGTTCCGCTAAGCGTCTGAGAAGGCGGCGTTCCAGCCTAGCCGGCGATCCCCTGCCCGTCCTTGGCCGCCTGGCTCTTGGCCTGGTTTTCCGCTTCGAGCGGGCCGGTCACGCGGACCTTGCGCTTCGCCTCGGCCCAGATGTTGCGGTACGACAGATAGCCGAGGATCGTCGCGATGATCAGGAAGATCACCACCGCGAGGCCCGAGCGCTTGCGGTTCTCGAGCTTGGGCTCGGCGGTCCACTCTAGGAACGCGGACACGTCCTTGGCCATCTGATCGACGGTCGGCGGAGTGCCGTCGGCGTAGGTTACCTGGCCGTCGCTGGTGATCGGCGGCGGCATGGCAAGGTTGAGGTTGGGGAAATAGGGATTGTAGTAGAGGCCCTCGGGCGTCTTGGCCGCCGGGAACTCCTTTAGCAGGCGGGCCGGCTGATTCTGATAGCCGGTCAGCAGCGAGTAGGTGTAGGCCGCCCCGCCCTCGCGCGCCTTGGCGATCAGCGACAGGTCGGGCGGAAGCGCATTGTTGTTCGCCGCGCGCGCCGCGGTCTCGTTCGGATAGGGGCTCGG
>JASLBJ010000255.1 GCA_030146725.1 Sphingomicrobium sp.
CTCGATCTTGGCCTTCTCGGCGGCCTCCTTGAGCCGCTGCAGCGCAAGCCGGTCGCTGCGCAGGTCGATGCCTTCCTTGGCCTTGAACTTGTCGGCCAGGAACTCGACGATCTTGGCGTCGAAGTCCTCGCCGCCGAGGAAGGTGTCGCCATTGGTCGACTTGACCTCGAACACGCCGTCGCCGATCTCGAGCACCGACACGTCGAACGTGCCGCCGCCAAGGTCGTAGACCGCGATCGTCTTGCCGTCGTTCTTGTCGAGGCCGTAGGCGAGCGCCGCCGCGGTCGGCTCGTTGATGATCCGCAGCACTTCAAGGCCGGCGATCTGCCCGGCGTCCTTGGTCGCCTGGCGCTGCGCGTCGTTGAAGTAGGCGGGAACGGTGATGACTGCCTGCTGGACGGTTTCGCCAAGATAGGCCTCGGCGGTTTCCTTCATCTTCTGCAGCGTGAAGGCGCTGACCTGCGACGGCGAATAATCCTTGCCGCCGGCCTGCACCCACGCGTCGCCATTGGCACCCTTGACGATCTTGTAAGGCACCAGCTCGGTGTCCTTCTTGGTGATCGGGTCATCGAAGCGGCGGCCGATCAGGCGCTTGACCGCAAAGATCGTGCTGTCGGGATTGGTCACCGCCTGGCGCTTGGCCGGCTGGCCGATCAGCCGCTCGCCATCCTTGGTGAACGCGACCACCGACGGCGTCGTGCGCGCGCCTTCGCTATTCTCGATGACCTTGGGCTTGCCGCCTTCCATCACGGCAACACAGCTGTTGGTCGTGCCCAAGTCGATACCAATGACCTTGGCCATAGATTTTCCGTCCTTCTCTTAGCCCCTGTTCGGCCCCGTTGCGGCAGCCGAACGATTGATTTCGGTTGCGATATAGGAGCCGCAAAGCAGGCGACAAGGCTGCGAGCCGCCGAGCACAAGATGGGATTTGGCCTACCAAATCGCAGCTTGTGTCGAGAGACGGCGAGCGCCGGCCGACCTGCGGCGCAGCCGACAGGATCGACGTCACGGGATCTAATCCCGTGACGGCTGCCCGAGCTAGAACCCCGCCACCATCAAGGCATCGCCATCCCGCCGTTCACGTGCAGCGTCTGCCCCGTCACATACCCGGCCTCGCGGCTCGCCAGATACACCGCCGCCGCGCCGATATCCTCGCCGCTACCCATCGCCCCAAGCGGAATGCGCGACAGGATCCCCTCGCGCTGCGGGTCGGTGAGCGCATCGGTCATTGCCGAAGCCATGAACCCCGGGGCAATGCAATTGACCGTGATCCCGCGGCTCGCAAGCTCCTGCGCCAGCGACTTCGACAGCCCGATCAGCCCGGCCTTGGACGCGACATAATTGGCCTGCCCCGGATTGCCGGTCACCCCGACGACCGAGGTCACCGAGATGATCCGCCCGAACCGCGCCCGCATCATCGGCTTGGCCGCGGCACGCATCAGCCGGAACGCGGCTTCGAGGTTGACCCGGATGACCGTGTCCCACTCCTCGTCCTTCATCCGCATCGCAAGATTGTCGCGCGTCACACCGGCGTTGTTGACGAGGATATCGAGCTTGCCGCCAAGCGCCTCGACCGCGTTCGGCACGAGCCGGTCGACCGCCGCCCCGTCGGACAAGTCGCACGGCACCGCGACATGCTCGCCCGCAAGCGAGCGGCGGAACGCCTCGAGCTTCTCGGCATTGCTCCCCGACACCGCCAGCCTGGCCCCCTGCGCGGCAAGGCTCGTCGCAATCGCCGACCCAAGCCCGCCCGAGGCCCCCGTCACCAGCGCGGTCATCCCTGCAAGGTCGAACATCACGCGATCTCCTTCGCCAGCGCTTCCACATCCCCGATCGTCACCAGGCTGATCACCCTCGCATCGGGCGCGATGCGCTTGACCATCGGCCCGAGCACCTTACCGCCCAACTCGACGAACTCCTCGACCCCTGCCCCCGCCATCGCCGCGACGCTCTCACGCCAGCGAACCATCGCAGTCACCTGCTCGACCAACAGTCCGCGGATGGTGTCGGGATCACGCTCGGGCGACGCGGTGACGTTGGAATACACCGGAAGCCGTGGGCCCCTGAGATCAGTCTCCCCCAACGCCTCGGCCATCGCGTCCGCGGCGGGCTGCATCAGCGAGCAGTGGAACGGCGCCGACACCGGCAGGATCACCGCGCGCTTGGCGCCCATTTCCTTGGCCAGCTCGACCGCACGATCGATTGCGCGCTTGTGACCCGACAGGACGACCTGACTCGGGTCGTTATCGTTGGCGACCGTGCACACCTCACCCTTCGCCGCCGCTTCCGCAATCCGCTGCGCAAGCTCGACATCGGCTCCAAGCAAAGCCGCCATTGCTCCTTCGCCCACCGGAACCGCCGCCTGCATCGCGCGGCCCCGCAGCTTGAGCAGCCGCGCAGTGGTCGCCGGGTCGAAGGTCCCGGCCGCGCACAATGCCGAATATTCCCCAAGGCTGTGCCCTGCGACGAAGCTCGCCGCTTTGGTCAGCTCGACCCCGCAATCCTTCAGGACGGCGAACACCGCCAGCGCATTGGCCATGATCGCGGGCTGCGCATTCTCGGTCAGCTTGAGCTCGTCCTCAGGCCCCTCGCGCATCAGCCGCGACAGGTTCTGCCCGAGCGCCTCGTCGACCTCCTCGAACAGGTCGCGCGCGGTCCGGCTCGCCTCGGCCAGGGCCGCGCCCATGCCGACCGCCTGGCTGCCCTGGCCGGGAAACAGGAATGCGCGCATGTCTGGGGTCCTCCGGTTGGTCAAGCGCGCCTAGGTCGGGCGGGCTCGATTGCCAAGCCCGCGGCAGGATGCAAAGCCCTGCCCCGATGACCGATCACGCCTCCCGCCCGACCCACCTGCTCGGCAAGTGGATGAGCGCCGCGATGGTCGTCGGCACGATGATCGGCTCGGGCATCTATCTGCTGCCGACCACGCTCGCGCCGTTCGGCCCCAACCTGGTCATCGCCTTTCTCGTCACCGGCACCGGCACCATGTGCCTCGCGCTCGTCCTCGCCCGCCTTGCCGCGACGATCCCCGGCGGCCCCTTCGCCTATGTCGACCGCGCGTTCGGACCCACCGCCGCCTTCCTCACGCTGTGGAGCTACCTCGTCTCCCAGTGGACCGGCATCGCCGCCGTCTCCGTCGCGGTCGCCGGAGCCATCGGGCATATCGTCCCCGCAGTGCGCCAGGGCCCCGGCCTGATCGCCGTCGCGCTTGCCACGATCGCAGTGCTGACCCTCGTCAACCTGCGTGGGCCGCGCTCGGCCGGGCGGCTCCAGGTCGCCGCCACGCTGATCAAGATCCTGCCTTTGCTCGCGGTCATCATCCTCGTCGCCGCGCGCTTCGGCGGCGGCGCCCCGCTCGAGCCGCTCGCCCCGACACCCCTGACCATCGGCGCAATCGCCGCCGCCGGCGCGCTGATGCTGTTCTCGCTGACCGGCTTCGAAGCCGCCACGGTAACCGCCAACGTCACCGAGGACTCTGCCCGCACCGTCCCGCTCGCGACCATCGCCGGCACCGGCTTCACCGCGCTCATCTATCTGCTCGCCACGGTCGCCGCCCTGCTCCTGCTCCCCAGCGCCGTCGCCGCGACCAGCAGCGCGCCCTTCGCCGACGCCATCGCGCCGATCCTCGGCGGCGGCGCCGGATCCGTCGTTGCGCTCATCGCCGCGATCAGCGCGTTCGGCACCTGCAACGCCCTCCTCCTGCTCGGCGCCGAAGTCGGCCGAACCATCGCCGGCGCACGCGACCTGCCGCCGCTGTTCCGCCGCACCAACGCCGCCGGCGCCCCGGTCGGCTCCCTGCTGATCTCGGCGGCCGTCGCCGCGCTGCTCGTCCTCGCCAGCTCGTCCGAGGATTTCGTCACCCTCTACGTGTTCATCACGCTCATCTCGACCGTCGCCGCACTGGTGCTCTACGCGGTCTGCGCTGCGGCCGCGCTCAAGCTCGGCGTCGCCGGCAAGTGGGCAGCGGTCGCGGTCCTCGCCATCGTCTACGCGTTCGCGATGTTCATCGGCGCCGGGCTCGAACCGACCCTGTGGGGCTTCGCGCTGGCACTCGCCGGCCTGCCCGTCCGCGCTATCTCGCGGCGGCTGAACCACTCCACCCCGGCGCCGGAGCCCGCTCCAGCCGCGCCTCGGGAATGAGCCGCCGAAGCTTGCCCGCGAAGCTGCGCAGGCACACCTCGCTGGTGCCGAGCGGCCCCGCCACATAGCTCGGCGACTGCATGCCCAGCTGGACCCGCGTAATCAGCTCGGTATCCTCCTCGTTCACCCGCCGATTGATCCGCCAGTTGAGATAGCGGCACGCCCGCATTTCCCTTCGCGCGTCAGGCAGCGCATAACTGATCTCCCGGATCACCGTCTCGCAAGCACTCACCGGCAGGAACTGCATGAAATCGACCTGATCGGGATAGATGTCGAACGCGACATTCGGGAACAGCTTGTAGTACAGCCACTTGCGCCGATGCGACGGCGGCAGATGCGCGGCCTCGGGGAGATGTTTCTGGTAAGTCCGCTCCGACGGATTGTCCGACGGCCGCTCGACCAGATCGCCCTCCATCCGATCGACATGCTCGTCCGCCGCAATCCGGTAGCCCTTGCCGAACAGCCGCGTCAGCCCCGGATGGCCGACCGGAATGTGCAGCCCGTCCGAATAATTGTCGGCGATCGTCTTCCAGTTGAGCGGCCGCACCCGCATCGTCACCCGCCCGATCGGCCGCAGCTCGGCGAAGCGATACGGCGCAACCTCGCTCTCGTAAGGCGCCATCATGCTCGCCACCGACGGCGCCCCGGGCTCCAGCGTGACGAACAAAAATCCATGCCAGGCCTCGAGCGCCACCGGCACCAGCCCCAGCTGATCCGGCTCCAGCCCCGGATATTGCCCCCGCTGCGGAACCCCGACCAGCCGCCCATCCCGCGCATAGCTCCACGCGTGATAGGGACAGGTCAGCACCCGTGCGCAGCCCGCCTCGCCATCGACCAGCCGCGAGCCGCGATGGCGGCACACATTGGCGAATGCCCGCACCTCACCGTCGTCGCCGCGAATGACGATCACGCTCTCGCCCAGATACTCCAGGCTGCGCCACTCCCCCGCCAGCGCGATCTCGCTCTCGTGACACACCGGCTGCGGCGCCGCCCGCAGGAACGCGCGCTTCTCCGCGCCAAGGAACTCCGGGTCATGGTACAGCCACCCGGGCAGGCTCATGCCCTCGAGCGGGTCGGGCGTCGGATCGATACTGCGCAGCTGAGTGGCCATGCCCCATCCTGCCACCCGCGCCAGCCGTGGTCCAGCCGAGCCTTCCTGCCCGATCCGCACCACCCACCTTGCCATCATCGCCGCCTTCCGCCATAGGCACCCGCATCCGAAGGTGACGGCCATGCCGCCGCCTGCGGTTGCTTAAAGAACGACAGCCGGAGGGGCGCGCGCATCGGGCGGCGTCAGCGATCGGCCAACAGATGAGACAAGCATGCCGCTTTACGAGCATGTTTTCCTCGCGCGTCAGGACCTGGCACAAGCTCAGGTCGATGCGCTCGCGGAAAACGCGACCAAGATCCTGACCGACAACGGCGGATCGGTGGTCAAGACCGAAACCTGGGGCCTTCGCAGCCTCGCCTATCGCATGTCGAAGAACCGCAAGGCGCATTATGT
>JASLBJ010000274.1 GCA_030146725.1 Sphingomicrobium sp.
CGCTCGAGCTCGTCCGGCTCCCCATGCGCGGGGTCGGGGCAGGGGAACAGCACGCTCTCCTTGCCCGACCGGCGCTTGAGGTAAGGATGCACCATATCGCCCTGGATCGGTCCGGGGCGCACGATCGCCACCTCGATCACCAAATCGTAGAAGCAGCGCGGTTTCAGCCTCGGCAGCATGTTCATCTGCGCCCGGCTCTCGACCTGGAACACGCCGAGCGAGTCCCCCTTGCACAGCATGTCGTAGACCCCCGGCACTTCCTGCGGGACGGTCGCCAGCTCCAACCGCTCGCCGTAGTGCTGCTCGATCAGGTCGAACGCCTTGCGGATGCAGGTCAGCATACCAAGCGCGAGCACGTCGATCTTGAGGATCCCAAGCTCGTCGATGTCGTCCTTGTCCCACTCGATGAAGGTGCGGTCGTCCATTGCGCCATTGCCGACGGGAACCGTCTCGGTCAGCGGCCGCTCGGTCAGGATGAAACCGCCGACATGCTGCGACAGATGCCGCGGCATGCCGATCAATTGCTCGGCAAGCTTGATCGTGCGCGCCAGATGCGGGTCGGAAAGGTCGAGCCCCGCGTCGTTGACCCGGTCATCGATCTCCTCGCTCATGCTGCCCCAGATCGTCCCCGCGATACTGGCGCACATATCCTCGCTCAGTCCCATCACCTTGCCGACCTCGCGGATCGCCGAGCGCGGGCGGTAGTGGATCACGGTTGCCGCAATGCCGGCGCGGTCGCGGCCGTACTTGGCGTAGATGTGCTGGATCACCTCCTCGCGCCGCTCATGCTCGAAATCGACGTCGATATCCGGAGGCTCGCGGCGCTCCTCGCTGATGAACCGCTCGAACAGCAGGTCGCTGGTCGACGGATCGACCGCGGTGATCCCCAGGCAATAGCAGACCGCGCTGTTCGCCGCCGACCCGCGACCCTGGCACAGGATCGGCGGATCGAGGCTGCGCGCAAATTCAACGATGTCGTGGACGGTCAGGAAATAGCGCGCGAAGTCGAGCTTCTCGATCAGCGCCAGCTCATGCCGCAGCTGCCCTTCGACCTTCGCCGGAACCCCGTCCGGCCAGCGCCCCCGCGCCCCCTCCCGGGTCAGATGCTCCAGATGCTCCTGCGGCCGCCGCCCCTCCGGCACGCTCTCGCGCGGATATTCGTAAGCCAGTTCGTCGAGGCTGAAGTGCAGTGCATCGGCGAACGCCCGCGTGGCAGCAATCGCATGCGGCCAGCGCGCGAACAGCCGCATCATCTCGTCCGCCCCCTTCAGGTGCCGCTCGGCATTCGGGTCGAGCCGGTAACCGGCCTGCGCAAGCGTCACCTTCTCGCGGATACAGGTCATCACATCCTGCAGCGGTCGCCGCTCAGGCGCATGATAATGGACGTCGTTGGTCGCCAGGATCGTGCAGCCATGCGCGCGCGCAATCCGGTCGAGCCGCTCGATCCGCGCCGCATCGTCGCCGCGGTAGAGCCACGACACCGCGACATGGCCAAGGCTGGGGATCGCCGCTTTCAACCGCGGCAGCCGCGCCTCGAACAGGGCAATATCCTCGTCCGGCCAGGCGATGAACGCGATCCCCTCGGCGCTGCCCGCAACCTCCTCCAACGTCAGGTCGCACTCGCCCTTTTTCGAGCGCATCTTCCCCATGCTCAGCAGCCGCGACAGCCGTCCATAACCCTCGCGATCGATCGGATAAGCGAGCAGGCTCGACCCGTCGGCCAGATCCAGCCGGCACCCGATCAACGGCCGGATCCCGGCACCCGTGCACGCACTATGTATCCGCACCACCCCGGCAAGCGTGTTGCGGTCGGCAACCCCTAACGCATCCATCCCCAGTTCGACGCTGCGCAACACCAGCTCGATCGCGTCCGACGCCCCACGCAGGAACGAAAACGGCGTCGACACTCCAAGCTCGACATAAAGTGAGGTGCCGATCTCGGGCGGCGGCACGCCGGGATCGCGTACAAGCCGCTTGCGCGAGAAGCCGGTATATTCAGGCACCTCGGCGCCTCTTGTCCGAGAGACGCACGCACCTTGCGCGCTGCTCCGGCATCGGCGACACGCTTCCCAGCCGCTGCCACCGGGGGGAACAATGGCCTACGTCCTGACCCTGTCCTGTCCCGACCAGCCCGGCCTCGTCGCCGCCGTTACCGGGCTGCTTGCGGGACACGGCGGCAACATCCTCGAATCGCAGCAGTTCGACGACCTTGCCAGCCGCCGCTTCTTCATGCGGCTGGTGTTCGACCTCCCCGCCGCCGCCGAGCCCGCCTTCCGCGACGCGTTCGAGCCGCTTGCCGGCGCCAGGGCGATGGACTGGCGGCTGCGCGACATGGCGGTGCCGATGCGCGTGGCCGTGCTGGTGTCCAAATTCGACCATTGCCTTGCCGACCTCGTCTACCGCGCGGAAATCGGTGACCTCGTCATGGATTTGGTCGCAATCGTCTCCAACCACCCGCGCGAGGCGCTTCCCGCCGCGCACATCGGTGCGATCCCGTTCCACCATGTGCCGGTGACCGCCGCGACCCGTGAGGCTGCCGAAGACCGGCTGCGCGCCATCGTCGACGAAAGCGGCGCCGAACTGGTCGTCCTCGCGCGCTACATGCAGGTCCTGTCCGACGACCTCGCCGGCTGGCTCCACGGCCGCTGCATCAACATCCACCACAGCTTCCTGCCCGGCTTCAAGGGCGCACGCCCCTACCACCAGGCCCACGCGCGCGGCGTGAAGATGATCGGCGCGACCGCCCATTACGTCACCGGCGACCTCGACGAGGGCCCGATCATCGCCCAGGACGTCGAGCATATCAGCCACAGCCAGTCACCCGACGACCTCGTCCGCAAGGGCCGCGACATCGAACGCCGAGTCCTCGCCCGAGCCGTCGCCTGGCACCTCGAGGACCGCGTCCTGCTCAATGGCCAGCGCACGGTGGTATTCGACTGAGGACGGTGTGGTCTTTTGTTTGGTAAGACGGCACCGGCCTGCACGCTTTTGTTTAGAGGAGTCGGCACCAGCCCGCACCCCCACCCGGCCACCCACCGGATCATACTGGATGGGTGGCCGGGTGGGGGTGCGGGCCGGTGCCGTCTCCTCCCACAAAGACTCGCAGGCCGGTGCCGACTTACTAAACAAAAACGCGCCGGTGCCGTCTTTCCCGACAAAGACTCCCATCCTCATCCGAACAGCCCATGCACGTACCAGTCGGGCGCCCCGCCGCGCCCATCGCCGACCACCCCTTCACGAAAGATCCAGTAGCGGCGGCCTTGCCTGTCCTCGACGCGATAATAATCCCGCAGCCGCGCATTCGACCGCTCGCGCCACCATTCGGGCGCGATCCGCTCGGGCCCCTCGACGCGCACGATGTCATGCACCACCCGCCGCCACGCAAACCGCCGTGGCACCCCCTCGGGCGTCGCATAGATCACCCCGATCACCTCCGGTCGGTCGAGCATTCGGGGAGGGCGCCCCTTCATTCTCCCCGCGATTTCGCGAGGAGGGGGACCATGCCTGTCCTGAGCAAAGTCGATGGGCGGAGCATGGTGGAGGGGGTTCTTCGGATGTCCAGCAAGAACCCCTCCACCCTTCGGCCCACCCCCATCCCTGGCCAATGCCGGGCACGATAAATCGCCAACAGCCCCAACCCACCCACTCGCCCGCTCGGGCACATGGCTTTCGCGCACCCGCGGCCGCCGCACCCGCTCCGGCCCGAGTTTGACCGTCAGCCGGTCGACCAGCCGCGCGACGTCCGCCTCGCCCGAACCCTCCTCGACCAAACTGTCCTGCCGCCCGCCAAGTGCTTCCACCCAGCCCGCCTCCAGCGCGAAGCCGTCGAACCCGAACCCCGGATCAAGCGCCCCCGCTTTCTCAGCCAGCAGCCGCTG
>JASLBJ010000272.1 GCA_030146725.1 Sphingomicrobium sp.
GCGGTGAAGGGCGCCTCGAACGTCAGCCGGAAAAAGCCGAGCTTCTTGTCCTCGACCCCATAGTCATTGTCGCTCGCAAGGAGCAGTTCGCGGTCCGACAGGAAGGTCATGCCCTCGATGTCGGCGGCGACCTCGGGATGGTCGTCACTGCTGAACAGCAGCCGCTTTTCGAGCACCGGAAACGGAAAATCTTCGTCCTTTGAGCTAAGTTCCTCGATGGTCGGCCGAGTGGCGATGTCGAGCTGTGCAGATGGTGCTCGCAGTGTCACCGAAAGCTCGACCGCATAGATCTTGCATGTCTCGCTGCCGCGTTCGAGGACCAGCAGCCGGCGCTCGCCAACCGCCGACAATTCGCAGATCTTGAGGTTCTTGCGCTTGAGCCGCTTCTTCTCCCCGTCGCGCCGAAACGTCTCCGGCGGATCGAGCGGATAGAGATATTGCCCGGTCACCCGCCCATCGGAATCGAGTTCCCACAACCGGACATGCGCCGCACCCTCGAACGCCGCCCGGTCCGGATGTGCGAGCGGACTCTGGAAGCCAACGTACAGCCGCTCGCCGGAGGGTGTGACCGTCACCGCCTCGAAGCCGCGGTTGAGATGGCGGCAAGCGGCAATTGCCGGCAGGCTGGCCTCGGCCTCGGCCTGCCCCGGAAGCTCGCAACCCTCGGGAACCAGCCGGCGCAGCACCGTCCCGGATCGGGCAACCCGCACCAGCGAAGGCCCGTATTCCTCACTGACCCAGAAGCTTCCGTCCGCCAGGACGGCGATCCCTTCAGTGTCCATGCCCGCGGGGTCAAACGGAAGCTGCGTCCCATCCGTCGCGTAAGCCGGCTCGTGGCCACCTTCGCTTCCCGCGATCGGCACACCGGGGACCGGCCGACCGTCAGCGCCGCGCAATCGAACCGTCTCCAGCAAACGGATCTGGCGGCCATCGACCCGTAACCGCGCGAGGTACGGCCCCATGTCGAGCCGCGGCATCAGCTTGGCGTCGCTGTGGTCCTCGAGCTCGGGCGGAACGGGCCAGCCATAATGCTGGGCGGCAACATCCATTTCCATGTTCGGACCGCGATCTGCGATCGCCCAGACGACGCCGGGTTCGGTCGGATCATGCGCGAGCCCCGATCCGATGCCATGTTTCAGAACAAGCGGAGTCGTCGGGAACTCGACCTTGCCGATCGGCTGGTCGTCCCATTCAAGCTGCTCCACGCGCACACCGGTCATGCCCGGCTAACGAAGCGAGTAGTAAGGGGTTGCAAGCGAGAGCGCAGCGAGCCCGCGCATCCAAAAAGTTTCAACGGCGAACCTGCAGGCTCGCCGGACGAGTCAGGCGGCGGCCTGCTTGGCCTGCTTGGCAAGCTCGCGCTTGAGCCGGCGGGCCCTGAGACTCAGTTTCTCGGCCTTCGTCTTGATCAGCCAGTTGTCGAGCCCACCCACATGCTCAACCGAGCGCAGGCCGTGGGTCGAAACGCGCAGCTTGACCGATTGTCCGAGTGCGTCGCTGATCAGCGTGACGTTCTGCAGATTCGGCAGGAAGGTCCGCTTGGTCTTGTTATTGGCGTGAGAAACATTGTTACCCACCTGCCGGCCCTTGCCGGTCAGCTCGCAAACGCGCGACATGATCTGTATCCTGATTCCTGGGCGAGCGCCGTTAGGACGCCCGGAAAGCGCCGCCAGTTACCGGCTCGTACCGTCCGCGTCAACTTGCCCCTGCAACCGGCGCATAGCAATAGCGTTGATCAGGCGAGAATAAGCGATCGGAGACAATGATGCGCGCGATACTGCTGATTGGAATTCTGGCCGTAGTGGCCCTGATCGCCGCCATTGCGACCGGTTATCTCAACATCAACCAGGTTCGCGGAGCCAAGGCACCGGCCGTTGCGACCACTGAAAATGGAGTAGTCGCCAGAGGCGGCCAGGCACCGGCCTTCGATATCGAGACCGGGTCGGTTTCGGTCGGAACGACCAACGCGACGGTCAGGGTACCGGTCGTCAAGGTCAATCCGGCGCCGAGCCGTACGCAACCGGCCGCAAACCCGCCCGCGCCGGCTGCAAGCACACCGCCAGCGACCAACCAGGCGGCACCGACGACCAACACGCCGGTACTCTAGCTGGCGAGGGCAGCCATCCGGGCTGGCCGGGGGCAGTGAGCTTTCCGCTGCCGCAGCCCATGCGCCGCGCGCTCATCCTTGCCGCCGCTGCGGCAGATGAGGGCGAGGTGCCGGTTGGCGCCGTGGTCACCCACGGCGACAAGATCATCGCCGAAGCCGGCAATGCAATGCGCGGGTCGCTCGACCCGACCGCTCACGCGGAGATCGTCGTAATTCGCCGTGCTGCCGTTGCACTCAGCAGCCCGCGACTGGATCGATGCACGTTGTGGGTCACGCTCGAGCCCTGCGCGATGTGCGCTGGCGCGATCGCCCTGGCCCGGCTCGACGCCCTGCGCTTCGCCGCCGACGATCCAAAAGGGGGCGGCGTCGTCCACGGTGCACGGGTATTCGCCCAGCCAACCTGTCATCACCGCCCCGATGTCCTCGGGGGCATTGGCGAGTCCGAAGCCGCCGAGCAGCTTCGAAGCTTTTTCGCCCAGCGCCGCTAGCGCAGCGGGACCAGCTTGATCTCGACGCGCCGGTTAAGCGTCCGTCCGCTCTCGCTGGCGTTATCGGCAATCGGATGCGCAGACGCGTAGCCCCGGGTCGCGACTCGCCCCGCAACCACTCCGCGCGCGCGGAGCTGAGCCGCAACCGCTTCAGCCCGCCGCTGTGAAAGCGTCTGGTTAGATGCCGCCGTCCCAGTCGAGTCGCTATGCCCGAGCACATCGACCAGCGTCTGGTTGAAGCGCTTGAGGGTCAGGCCGATCTCGGCAAGCGTCGACATCGCCTGCGGCCGGATAGCCGACTGACCGACATCGAACGTGCCCGTCGCCGGAAGGCGAAGCAGCAGCAACTCACCCGAGCGGAGGACATCCACTCCGGTCCCGGCGGTCTGCCGGCGAAGCTCGATTTCCTGACGGTTGACATAGTCGCCGACGGCAGCCGGAGCGAGCGGCCTTAGCCCGGCAGCACGCGCTTTCTTCACGCGCGCAGCCTGTCCGCCAATCACATCCCCCTGGATATAGGCCGGCGCTACCGGAGCCATCATCACCGGCTGCAGCGGTGGCGGACGATTGCCGCCTGGAACAATGCCGCACCCTGCAGTTGCAAGCAGTGAAGCGCCAAGCGCAAGCGCTGCGAGAGTGCGGGGTAAGGCCATTGCGGACTCCTGAGGCAGTTGATCAGTCAGTCGTGCAACCGGACCGAACCGGTTATGGTTCCCATCAGCGATTTACCGGCCACCTTGCGATGCGCGGCTTGCCGGGCCTTGGCCTTGCCCGCTAAGAGCGTGTCACGCCCATGAGCGACCCCCTGCTTCCATTCCCCTGGTTCGACCTGATCCTCATCCTCGCGCTGATTGCCATCAATGGCGTGCTGTCGATGAGCGAGATGGCGCTCGTCTCGTCGCGTGAGGCGAGATTGAAAGCGCTCGCCAAGTCGGGCAGCAGGGGCGCCAGGAGCGCGCTGGACCTCGCCGCCGAACCGGGGCGTTTCCTCTCGACCGTGCAGATCGGGATCACCCTGGTGGGCATCCTTACCGGCGCATACTCCGGAGCAAGCCTCGGACTTCCCGTTACCCAGCGCCTCGCCAGTGCCGGGCTCGACCCCGGCACGGCGCAGAGCCTTGGGTTCGGCCTGGTGATCGTGGTCACCACCTACGTGTCGCTGATCGTCGGCGAGATTGTTCCCAAGCAGTTCGCCTTGCGCTCGCCCGAGCCGGTGGCGGCGATCGTCGCCCGGCCGATGCTGTTGCTGTCCAAGCTGACGGCGCCGATCGTCTGGTTGCTCGACCAGAGCAGTTCGCTGATCTTCCGTGCACTCCGCCTCAACCGCGAGTCGCGCAATGCCGTCACGGCGGAGGAGCTTCACCTGGTCGTCGCCGAAGCCCAAACCGCGGGCGTGCTTGAGGAAAATGAGCGCGCCATCATCTCGGGCATGATCCGTCTGGCCGACCGGCCGGTGCGCGAAGTGATGACTCCGCGGACCGACATCGACTGGATCGATATTAACGCCTCACCCAACGAGATCAGCGCCTCACTCGCCGCAAGCCAGCACAGCCGGATTCCGGTTGCCGACGGCTCTGTCGACAATATCGTCGGGGTCCTGCAGAGCCGCGACATCCTCAACGCGGTGCTCGCCGGCAAGCCGATCGACCCGCGCGCGCTCAGCCGGCAGGCGCCGGTCATCCCCGACCTGATGGACGCCATGGACGCACTTGCCGTGCTGCGCTCGGCCGACGTGCCGCTGGCGCTAGTCCATGACGAATATGGCCATCTCGACGGGATCGTCACTCCGGGAAGCATCCTTGCAGCGCTGGCGGGCGCCTTTGCGCACGATGTTGATGACGATACCGACCCGCCGCTGGTCGAGCGGGAAGACGGCACCTTCCTGGTGTCGGGCGCGGCAAGCGCCGATCTGCTGTCCGACAGGCTCGGCATGCAACTGCCGCAGGAGCGCGACTACAGCACGGTTGCGGGGTTCGCCTTGTCGATCCTCAAGCACCTGCCGGAGACCGGCGAGCGCTTCCGTCACGACGGCTGGTCGTTCGAGATCGTCGACATGGACGGTCGCAAGATCGACAAGTTGATCGTCGCCCGGCCGGCCGCAAAGCAGCGGCAGGGGGAAGCGGAATACGTCGGCTAGATGGCCAGTTGGGCGTTCGCGTCGAGCGCTTCGAGTTCGGCCTGAGCGGGTTCGCGCGGGTCATCTGCACGCAAACGGTCCTCGACCTTCGTCCAGACGCTGTGCACGCCTTCCTCGACCAGCGCGCCAAGCGCCAGCCCGCTTGCAACGTCGGTCGGGTAGTGCGCGCAACGCGGGATCTGGGCGAGCGCGACGAGCCCGGCGGCGCCAAGCGCGGGGGCGGCATATTCTGGATATTCGCGGCTGAACGCCCTTGCTACCGCAATGGCGCCAGCGCTGTGGCCGGAGGGAAAACTGGTTTCCTCCTTGTCGTGGCTCTGCCCCGGATGCGCCTTGCGATCTTCGTCCGACTTCGCGCTGCGTGGCCTAGTTCGGTCGACTCGGTCCTTGACCTGGTTCTTGGCTGCAGTGGTCAGTTCATGCGCGACAAGCATCCGCGCACCGGCTTTCAGCAAGCGCTCGTTGGCGGTAAGCAGGCCCCCGGCAATCAGCGACGCCGAGAGGATCCGCAGTTGCGGCTGATCTCCGATCTCGCTTGCGGCACCAAGCAGCCGAACCGACCGTGAGGCCTGAACCGGCTCGACCGCCTCGTGGACCTTGGCATCGGCGCGCGTGAGTGCCTTCGCGACGCGCTTGGTTACAGGCTCATTCGACATAGCTGGCTAAACCGCGCGGGCCCGATTTTGTGCCGCTCGATCAGAGTTTGCCGAACCGCTGCTGGAAACCGTCCTCGTCGCCGCGAGCAAGGAACGCCGCCTGCTCGACAATCCGGTCGCGACTGATCCGGCCCTTGAACGCGCCGAGCGCAAGGTCAAGGCGCTCGATTTCGTCGGGGCCCAGCCGGGCAAGCTGCTCGAAGCGCCTGTAGCCGCGGCTCTCAAGCAGCTGCGCGAGTTTGGGGCCGACTCCTTTGAGCCGTTGCAGATCGTCGGCGGGGTCGTCGTCCTCGCCCACGCCAGTGTTGACGGACGCACCAAGGAATTCCCCCGTCACGTCGCCGGCGGCTGCAGCGATCTCGTCGGAGAAACCGGCACCGTCCCGCGCCAGGCTGGCGCCACCATCGCCGTCCGCAGCCTTGAGGCCCTGCGCCATATGCGGGCGGAGCGGCGTGCTGTCGGTCAGCCGCACCTGCTGGCGCGGCCGAAAGATCAGGAAACCGACGATGAACCCGATCAGGACCGCGATAAGGATCGCCGGAAAATAGCCCTGGAATGCTTCGATCATCACCATCTCCTGCCGCGGTTCGACCGGTTATGCAGCTCGAGCAGATACGCAAGGCTCAGGCCGATCAGGAACCCGGCGAGCGAGAGCAGCAGGGCTTCAGCAAACAAGGGAATCACTGGATTGCCTCCGCTTCAACCGCCCGGGTCGCCCAACGAGCGTCGCCGATCCCCGGTATCGATCCGAGGATCCGCGCCAATTCGACCTGCTGAAAACGGTCGGCAGGGCCCGAAAGAACGAGATTGCGGGTGAGCGGGGCGCGCTCGACCCGGGCCTGGACCAGCGGCATTTCAAGCCGAGCGATCTCCGTACGGGCGGCGCGCTCGATCTTCGCTGCGACCTGCTCACCCACCCCAAGCGGACCGTGGAGCAGAGCGGTCTCGGCAACGACGGCGGCGAGCCCCACCGCCAGAACTAGCCGGCGCTTCAAGACGCGCGCTCCAGCTCTCGCCAGCCGATGTCACGGCGATGAAACCCATCCGCGAAGTCGATTGCATCGACTGCACGATAGGCGCGAGCGCGGGCGTTGGCGAAGGTTTCGGCGACTGCGGTTACTGCAAGTACGCGCCCGCCTGCCGCGACGAGTCCGGTCTTACCGGTCTCGGTTCCGGCATGAAACACGGTCACTCCCTCGATTGTCTCGGCCGCTTCGATGGCACGGATCGATCCGCCGCGGGCAGGCGCCCCGGGGTACCCGCGGGCAGCAACGACGACGGTGACCGAATGGCGTTCGAGCAGCTGCGGCTGGTCATATTCGCCGAGCTTACCGCTCGCAACGGCCATCAGCAGTTCGGCAAAGTCGCCGTCCATCAGCGGCATGATCGTTTCGCACTCGGGATCCCCGAACCGCACGTTAAATTCAATCAGCTTCGGCCCCGCCTCGGTCAGCATCAATCCGGCGAACAGTACGCCCGAGAACGGGGTCCCGGCCGCGACCATTGCCAGTGCGGTCGGCCGGACGATCCGCTCCAGCGCCTGCCTCTCGAGCTCGGGCGTAAGCACGCGGGCCGGAGCATAGGCACCCATTCCGCCAGTGTTGAGCCCGGTGTCGCCTTCGCCGACGTGCTTGTGATCCTGTGCGGAGGCAAGCAGGACGACGGTCTCGCCGTCGAGCAGTGCGAACAGGCTTGCCTCCTCGCCGTGGAGGAACTCCTCGACGACCATTGCGCAGTCGCCGGCATCGGCAATGGCACGCTCGGCCTGCTCGGCGGTCAGTGCGACCGTGACACCCTTGCCCGCCGCAAGGCCGTCGGCCTTGATCACCACGGGAATACCGAAGCGGGCGACCGCATCACGAGCCTCGGCCATCGTCACGACCCGCTGGTAATCAGCCGTCGGAATGGCGTTGGCGCGGCACAGGTCCTTGGTGAAACCCTTCGACCCTTCGAGCTGGGCTGCGGCCGCGCTCGGCCCGAAGACGGCGATCCCAGCCTCGCGCAGGGCATCGGCAACCCCGGCGACCAGCGGCGCTTCAGGCCCGATCACCACCAGCGAGATATTGCGTGATTGCGCGAGCCGGGTCACAGCGGACGCGTCGCACGGATCGGCCGCGATGCACTCGGCCCAACGTGCTATTCCGGGATTGCCGGGCGCGGCAAGGAGATCGCCGCAGCTTGGCGATTGCCTCAAACGCCAGGCAAGCGCATCCTCGCGCCCGCCCGAGCCGAGCAGCAGGATATTGATGGACGTCGACAGCATGCCAGCCCTGTTAGCCCAGCCCTCGCCCGGGGACAATTCGCCCCCGCTCAGCGTCGGCGAGTTGTCCGGTGCGCTCAAGCGCACGATCGAGACCGCGTTTGACAAGGTCCGGGTTCGCGGCGAGATCTCGGGCTTCAAGCGCCATGCCTCGGGCCATTGCTACTTTACGCTCAAGGACGATTCAGCGTGCATGGACGCAGTCATCTGGCGCAGCTCAGCGGGCGCGCTTGCCTTCCGCCCAGAGGACGGAGCCGAGGTCATCGCGACGGGCCGGCTGACCACCTATCCGGGCCGTTCCAAGTATCAGATCATGGTCGAGCGGCTCGAGCTTGCCGGGGAGGGCGCGCTGATGGCGCTGCTCGACCGCCGCCGCCGAGCGCTCGCTGCCGAAGGTCTGTTCGATGCGTCGGCCAAGCGCGCCTTGCCCTTCCTGCCGCAGGTCATCGGCGTGGTCACGTCGCCCACGGGTGCGGTGATCCGCGACATTCTGCACCGCCTAGCCGACCGTTGCCCGAGCCATGTGATCGTGTGGCCGGTGCCGGTCCAGGGGGAGGGCGCAGCAGGCCGGATCGCCGCTGCGATCCGCGGGTTCGGAGCGCTCGAGCCGGGTGGCGCAGTGCCGCGGCCCGACCTGTTGATCGTCGCTCGCGGCGGCGGCTCGATCGAGGACCTGTGGGCGTTCAACGAGGAAGAGGTCGTCCGCGCGGCGGCCGAGTCCCCGATACCATTGATCTCGGCCGTCGGGCACGAGACGGACACCACGCTGATCGACCATGCGTCGGACCTGCGCGCGCCGACTCCGACTGCTGCCGCCGAGCTCGCCGTGCCCGTCCGCTCCGAGCTGCTCGCGCAACTTGGTGATCTTAGCCGGCGATCGGCCGCTTGCCTGGCGCGCAAGGGCGATCGTGCCCGCGAGCGGCTCGACCTAACCGTCTGCCGCTGGCCGCGGGCGGAGGCCTTGTTCACCCCGGCCGCGCAGCGGGTCGACGAACTTGTCCACCGGCTGCCGCTTGCGCTCGCGGCCCGCGCGGGCAGGGCTCGAGCCGACCTCAACGCCGTTGCTCCACGGCTTCGCGGCGAGCTGATTACACTGCGCGTCACATATGCCGGCGACAAACTTGCAGCTTTGTGGAAGATGGCTGAGCTGGTCCATCCGGACCGGCCGCTCGGCCGCGGCTTCGCCCGGGTGACCAGCCGCTCGGGCAAGACGCTGATCGGGATCGCGGCGGCGCGGGACGAGCGGCTGCTGACGCTGCACTTCGGCGATGGCGCGCTCGACGTCGCTGCCGGAACGCCGCCGCTTGAGCGCCCGCGGCAGCGTCGCTATCTGCACAGCCAGCCGGGCCTGTTCGACCCGCCGGAGGAGTGATCGGATGCTGATGAGCGGATCAGGCCGCGCGGCGCGCGTGCACTACCTTGCCGGTACGTTCCGGCTGCTCAGCGAGGGCGACCATGTGCTGTGCGCCGTGACCGGCGCCCGAATCCCGCTGCTCGAGCTGCGCTACTGGAGCGTCGAACGGCAGGAAGCCTATGCCGATGCTCACGCCAGCCTCGAGGCCGAGCGTCCGGCAAAGCGCTAGCGCGCCGCCTGATTTCCTTTGAAGTCCGGAGCTTACCGACGCCCAAACTGGCTCGGAACGCCTGTGTTGATATTGTCACACGTGAGTCACGATTCGCTTTTGAGTGCTTCGGTTTGATTGCGCCGCCGCTGAATTTCGGAATACGGACACTCCATGGCCAATCGCACTGCAGTGGCAATTGGAAGTTCATGGCGTCGAACGGCGCCCGCCAAGGGGAATACAATGTCCAATCGAATTCTAAAGGGCTCGCTGCTCGCCACCACGGTAATCGCGGGTTCGATCTATAGCGCTCCAGCGTTTGCACAGACCGGCCCGACCGAGGCCGACCC
>JASLBJ010000320.1 GCA_030146725.1 Sphingomicrobium sp.
GTCGATCAACCAGGAAATTCCTCTTGCAAGCGGGCCGAACCCGGCTGCGCAGCCGTTCGTCATCAAAGCCGGCAAGAACGCGACCTATGCCCGTGCGCTCGAATGCCTGACGACCGCGATCTATTACGAGGCGGGTCGTGAAACGACGCAGGGCCAGCAGGCGGTGGCGCAAGTGGTCCTCAACCGGGTCCGTAACCCTGCCTTTCCAGCAAGCGTGTGCGGCGTCGTCTACGAGGGATCGACGCGGGTGACCGGGTGCCAGTTCACCTTCACCTGCGACGGTTCGCTTGCCCACCGCCCGATGCTGTCGGAATGGTATCGCGCGGGCCGCGTCGCGCAGGCGGCGCTGGCCGGGTCGGTTTATGCGCCGGTTGGGCTCGCGACCCATTATCACGCCGATTATGTCGTTCCCTACTGGGCCTCGAGCCTCATCAAGAACGCGGTCGAGGGTGTTCACATCTTCTACCGCTGGGCCGGCGGCTGGGGCCGTCCTGCGGCGTTCCTGAAGCGCTATGCCGGCGCCGAGCCCGACACGCTCGCGCTGCGCACTGCGGCACTCGCGGCCGAGGCAGCGGAACAGGCTCAGCCGGCAGTCGCCGAGACCGAGGTCGCCGAAGCTGTCGCTGAAATTCCCGGAGCCGAGGTCAAGTCGTCCGAAGAGGGCCGGGTCGGCGTGCGCTTGAACCTGTCCGCGCGCGAGGCCGTCGAGGAAGCGCCGCGCCGCGACTATGAAGACGCGTTCAAGGCTTCCGATAATCTGCGCTGGTCGCTGAGCGGTGCTGCCGTCGAGACACAGGAAAAGCCGCTCGGCCGTGCGCCTGCGCCGTCGGCAGCGGCTGTTTCGGAGACGGCGCCCGCCGGCGGGGCGCAATAAGCGTCAGTCAGGCTGGGCCGCGCGGTCGCCGTCTCCGCCAAGATCGAGTGTGGTTGGCGGAGCGGCCGGCGCGGCCTGCGGCAACAGGGCGATCTCCACTTGCGTGCGGATCAGCCGCAGTCGGCGCTCGATGGCAAGATAGTCGGACGACAGCAGCCGCGCCGCAGCAAGCGAGCGGGCAGTGATCGCGGACGGACCGAACGGGCCGAACTCCTGCACTGGGTCGCGCTGGAGGATCGCCGAAGCGGCCGTGTCGAAGGCGATACAGCGATCGAGCTGCGGCACGTCGGGAACAAGGCGCAGCCGACGATGACATTCGCCGCTGCGGATTGCGAGCAGATCGGGTTCGCCCTGGAGCGACAGCCGCAGCGCCTCGCGGGTCGCCGATCCGATCTGGGCCGATTCAAGCGGCGATTCGAGCGATGCTGGCACCGGTAGCGGCCCGCTGCCCTCCTGCCGTGCAAACAGCCCGGTCCAGCCGTCGATGGTCCAGCCCGACCAGTGGTTTGCAAGGTCTCGGTCACTCTCCAGCATCATCGCTGCAACGAGTACCGCTGCGGCCCCCAGCCACAGCTTGCGCCCGCGCCGCTGGGGTCGTGACCTGAGCGCCGGTTGCGGCCGCAATGGGCGCGGCCGCGGTGTCATCTCGAAACCCGGCGCGTCTTCTTCCGAGGCGGTCCGAAGTTCGAAGTAGGCGCGGTTGATCTCGGCCGCGCGCTGCGCATCACCGCCGATCATGTCGGGGTGGTATTGCTTCATCAGCGTTCGGTAGGTCTGCTCGACCGTCGTCCGGTCGGCGCCGGGTGCAAGCCCGAGAGCTTCGAAGGCCGAGGCGGGTCCGCGCATCGTCACCCCATTAGCCGAGGTGCCGCAAACGCAACAGCACCGATCTTCAGTCCTTCAAACGAGACGACGGTCGCCCGAGAGAGAGGCGGTCGCCTGGAAAGGCGACGGTCGCCCAGGAAGGAGAATGGCGCGAGTGACGGGACTTGAACCCGCGACCTCCGGCGTGACAGGCCGGCGCTCTAACCAACTGAGCTACACCCGCGCGTTGGCGTGGCCGGGCAACTAGGTGACGGCCTGGGGAGTGTCAATGACGGGGCCTGGCCTTCCGTCGACTTTGTCGGGGGGCCGATCGTCCTTCTCGTCATGCTCGCCGACATGGGTCAGCGTTCCGTCCTCGAACAGGAAGCCGGCAATGTCCGGCGTTCCGGCGGCCGAGAAGATCGTCTTCATGATGATCAGCAACGGCACCGCGAGCAGCGCGCCCGTCGTTCCCCACACCCATGACCAGAACGACAGCGCGATCAGGATCGCCAGCGGACTGATCGTCAGCCTCTTCCCGACGATCAGCGGCGTCACGAAATTCGCCTCGACCATGTGCAGTCCAACGAACACCGCCGGCGGCAGCAGCGCCGACCAGGCGTCGGGAAACACCATCAGCCCGCCGATGAACAGCAGGATCGCCGATGCGATCGGTCCCAGGTACGGAATATAGTTGAGCACCGCGACGATGCCGCCCCACATCAGCGGCGAATCCATGCCGAGCTGCCACAGGATTAGCGCGGTCAGCGCGCCCAGCGTCACGTTGATGACGGTGATCGTGCCCAGATAGGTGGAGGTCGCATCGACGACCTGCTGGATCACGCGGGCGGTGGTCAGCGCACCCTCGAAGCTGCCGCGGCTGACGATCGTCTGCTTGCGCATCGAGGTCCAGCCGGCGAGAAAAAAGAAGATCACCAGCAGCGAGAAGAACAATTGGATCATCAGGTGCGGCGCCGATGACGTCAGCAACCCGAGCATG
>JASLBJ010000049.1 GCA_030146725.1 Sphingomicrobium sp.
AACCGCAATTTCGTCGGGCGCCAGGGTCCGGGCGCACGGACTCACCTGCTGTCGCCCGCAATGGCTGCGGCGGCCGCCGTCACCGGGCGGCTGACCGACGTTCGCGAGCTGATGCGATGACGCCGTTCGTCAGCGTCACCGGGCGGGCGATCCCGCTTGGGCTCGCCAACGTCGACACCGACGTGATCATCGCGGCTGCGCATCTCAAGACGCTGACCCGTGCGGGGCTCGGACGCTTCGCGTTCGAGACTCTTCGCGGCGATCCGGCCAATCCGTTCGACGATCCTCGCTATCGCGGTGCGCCGATCCTGCTTGCGGGTGACAATTTCGGCTGCGGATCGAGCCGCGAGCATGCGGCCTGGGCGCTCGGCGACATGGGGATCAGGGCGGTGATCGCGCCGGGCTTCTCCGACATCTTCGCGAGCAATGCGTTCAAGAACGGGATCGTGGCGGTGGTGCTCGAGCCAAACGCTGTCGAGCGGCTGCTCGTGGCTGCCGTCACGACCGAGATTACCGTCGATCTCGCCGGGATGACCGTGACGACGGGCTCGGGCGAGGCGTTCGGCTTTGCGATGGACCCGTTTCGCCGCGATTGCCTGCTTGCGGGTCTCGACGAGATTGCGCTGACGCTGGCAAGCGAGAACGCGATCAGCGCTTATGAACTGCGAGTCGGAATCTGATGAGACGCATGCCGCACAAGCAGGGGCTGTACGATCCGCGCCATGAAAAGGATTCGTGCGGCGTCGGCTTCATCGCCAACATCAAGGGGGTCAAGTCGAACGCGATCGTTCGCGACGGGCTGCAGATCCTCGCCAACCTCGACCACCGCGGGGCAGTCGGCGCCGACCCGCTGATCGGCGACGGCGCGGGCTGCCTGATCCAGATCCCCGACGGCCTGTTCCGCGCCTGGGCCGAGGACCAGGCGCTCAACCTGCCGGCGGCCGGCGATTACGCGGTTGCGATGTGCTTCCTGCCGGCCGACGAGCCGGCGCAGGCGGCGGCGATTGCCCGTTTCGAGCGCTTCGTCGAGGTCGAAGGCCAGATCCTGATCGGCTGGCGCGAGGTTCCGGTCGATCCCGCCGGAATGAGCCCGACGATTGCCGCGGCGATGCCGGTCATTCGCCAGGCGGTGGTTGCGCGCGGGGCCCGGGTCGCAAACCAGGATGCGTTCGAGCGCAAGCTGCTGACGATCCGCAAGCAGACCCAGAACCCGCTGAACGACCTCGCTGAAAAGCGCGATCTGCCGGGGCTTGCCGACTTCTACATCCCGTCCTTTTCGAGCCGGACGATCGTCTACAAGGGGCTGTTGCTGGCGACCCAGGTCGGCACCTTCTACAAGGATTTGACCGACCCGCTGACGACCTCGGCGCTGGCGCTCGTCCACCAGCGGTTCTCGACCAACACCTTTCCGTCGTGGAAGCTGGCGCACCCTTACCGGTTCATCGCCCACAATGGCGAGATCAACACCGTGCGCGGCAACATCAACTGGATGAACGCGCGCCGGCGGACGCTCGAGTCGCCGCTGCTCGGCGCCGACCTCGACAAAATGTGGCCGCTGATTCCGCATGGCCAGTCGGACACGGCGAGTCTCGACAATGCGCTCGAGTTGCTGCTCGCGGGCGGCTATTCGCTGGCGCATGCGGTGATGATGCTGATCCCCGAGGCCTGGGCCGGCAATCACGCGATGGATGCTCGGCGCCGGGCATTTTACGAGTATCACGCTGCGCTGATGGAGCCGTGGGACGGTCCCGCGGCCATCGCCTTTACCGACGGCCGCCAGATCGGTGCGACGCTCGACCGCAACGGGCTTCGGCCGGCGCGATTTACCGTGACCGACGACGACCGGATCATCATGGCGTCCGAAAGCGGCACGCTGCCGGTTCCGGAAGCAAGCATCACGCGCAAATGGCGGCTCCAGCCGGGGCGAATGCTGCTGATCGACCTCGAGGAAGGGCGGATCGTCGAGGACGAGGAGATCAAGTCGCGGCTGGCGGCGGACGAGCCTTATGGCGAGTGGCTGCGCGACACGCAGTTCAAGCTCGAGGAATTGCCTGCGACTGCCAGCACGCCCGACCGGGCGCGTGGGGCAAGTGCGCTGGCCCGCGCGCAAAAGGCGTTCGGCTACACCGAGGAAGACCTCAAGCTGTTCCTTGCGCCGATGGGCCTGCACGCGGACGATCCAATCGGATCGATGGGCACCGACACGCCGATAGCGGTCCTCTCGCAGCGATCCAAGCTGCTCTACGAATATTTCAAGCAGAACTTCGCACAGGTCACCAATCCACCGATCGATCCGATCCGCGAGGCGATGGTGATGTCGCTGGTGACGATGATTGGACCACGGCCGAATCTGCTTGGGCGGCAGGCCGGAACCCACAAGCGCCTCGAAGCCGCGCAGCCGATCCTGACGGACGGCGACCTCGAGAAAGTGCGCGCGATTGCCGACGTGCTCGACGGCGCGTTCCGGACCGCGACTCTCGATGCGACCTGGCCGGTCGGCGGCGGCGGGCAGGCGCTCGAAGCCGCGCTCCAGCGGTTGTGCTGGGAAGCGACCGAAGCGGTGCTTGCCGACATCAATGTGCTGATCCTCTCCGATCGTGCGGTCGGGCCGGACCGGGTGGCAATTCCCGCTGCGCTGGCGACCGGAGCGGTGCACCATCACCTGATCCGCCAGGGCCTGCGCATGCAGACCGGCCTGGTGGTCGAGACCGGCGAAGCGCGCGAGGTGCATCATTTCTGCGTGCTTGCGGGCTTCGGCGCCGAAGCGGTCAATCCCTATCTGGCGTTCGAGACGCTCGATGCGCTGTGTGCGCGCGGAGACGTGCATCTGGCGCACGAGACGGTGCGCGCCAATTACATCAAGGCGGCGGGCAAGGGCATGCTCAAGGTCATGTCCAAGATGGGCATCTCGACCTACCAATCCTATTGCGGCGCGCAGATCTTCGATGCGGTCGGGCTGTCGACCGCTTTCGTCGACAAATACTTCACCGGCACTGCAACGATGATCGAGGGTGTCGGGATCGAGCAGGTCGCGGCCGAAGCCGCCGCTCGCCACCGGGCCGCGTTCGCCGATACCGATGACGCGTTGCCGATCGCGGGCACCTATGCGTGGCGGACCAAGGGCGAGGACCATGCGTGGAGCCCCGACGCGATCGCCAATCTGCAGCATGCGGTGCGCGGGGAAATCCCCGAGAAATATCGCCAGTTCGCGCAAGACATCAACGACCAGAGCCGGCGCCGGCTGACGATCCGCGGCCTGCTGCAGCTCAAGCCGGCTGGTCCGGCACTGGCGATCGACGAGGTCGAACCCGCCGCGGAAATCGTCAAGCGCTTCGCCACTGGAGCGATGTCGTTCGGCTCGATCAGCCGCGAAGCGCATACCACGCTGGCGGTCGCGATGAACCGGATCGGCGGGCGCTCGAACACCGGCGAAGGGGGCGAGGAGCGCGACCGCTTTACGCCGATGGACAATGGCGACAGCATGCGCTCGGCGATCAAGCAGGTCGCGTCCGGGCGGTTCGGAGTGACGACCGAATATCTGGTCAACGCCGACGACATCCAGATCAAGATCGCGCAGGGCGCCAAGCCCGGCGAGGGCGGGCAACTGCCCGGGCACAAGGTCGATCGCGCGATCGCCATGGTGCGTCACTC
>JASLBJ010000096.1 GCA_030146725.1 Sphingomicrobium sp.
CGCTGATCGACATCATGATGCCGGAGATGGACGGCTATGAGACGATGCGGCAGATTCGCCGCCGCCCCGCCCTTGCTGACCTTCCTCTGATAGCGGTCACCGCCAAGGCGATGAAGGGTGATCGACAGAAATGCCTCGATGCCGGCGCGTCCGATTATATCGCCAAGCCGGTCGACATCGACCTGCTGCTGGCATTGCTCCGGGTGTGGGTCGCGCGAACCCGGGATTCGGCTCAAAGCCCCGCGTCGGTGGTTGAAGCAGCGGAGTAAACTTGAACGAGAGCCGTCCCCTGAACAGCGCCTCACCCGAAGAGCTGGCTGCGACGGCCGCGCCCGACGAGCGCGACGATCGACCGCGCGTGCTGGTCGTCGACGATGACGAGCGCAACCTGCTGGCGATCGGCAACGTGCTCGAGGATGTCGGCGAAGTGGTCGTCGCCAACTCAGGCGAAGAGGCGCTGCGCCATCTGCTCAAGGACGAGTTTGCGGTCATCCTGCTCGACGTCTTCATGCCGGGGATGGACGGGTACGAGACTGCGCAGATCATCCGCACGCGCGAGCAGACCAAGCGCATTCCGATTGTCTTCCTGTCGGCGGTCAACAAGGAGACCGAGCACCTGATGCGCGGCTATGCGATGGGCGCGGTCGATTACGTGTTCAAGCCGGTCGACGCGGTCGTGCTCAAGTCCAAGATCGCGGTGTTCGTGGACCTGTTCGCCAAGACCAAGGAGATCGAGCGCAAGGCGCGGCAGGAACAGGCGCTGCTGGACGAAAATCTGCGCGCCAATGCCGAGCGGCTGGAGGCGGTGCAGGAGCTTCGCCGCGCCGAGCAGCGGCAGGCGGCGATTATCCAGTCGCTGCCGATCATCCTCTATCTCGAGCCGCTCGAATGCGAGCCGCGCTGCCCCGACTTCGTCAGCGGCGACCTCGCCGCGATGACCGGCTACAGCTTCGACGAGGTCCGCGCCAATCCAACGCTGTGGGCCGACAATCTCCACGACGACGATCGCGACCGGGTAATGGCGGCGCTTGCCAATCGGCGGGCTTCGGGCCGCTTTTCGGTCGAGTACCGCTGGCGCTGCGCCGACGGCAGCCACAAGCATTTCCACGACCAGGCGGTGCTGCTGCGCGATCCGGCCGGCAAGCCGCTCGAGTTCGCGGGCACGCTGACCGACGTCACCGAGCGCCGCTCGCTCGAAGGCCAGCTTGTCCAGGCGCAGAAGATGGACTCGATCGGCAAGCTGACCGGTGGGATCGCGCACGATTTCAACAATTTGCTCGCCGCGGTCCTCGGCGGGCTTGGGCTGCTCGAGCGGCGGGCGACGCTTGACGAGGACCAGCGCAAGATCCTCGCGATGACCAAGCGCGCCGCCGACCAGGGTTCGGACCTGGTCCGGCGATTGCTCGCCTTTGCACGGCGCCAGCAGCTGCAGCCGACCAGCGTCGACGTTGCCCGGCTGCAGCAGGCGATGAACGACCTGCTGGCGCATACGCTGGGTGGGCTGGTGCAGCTCGAGTGGAACGTTGCCGCCGATCTGTGGTGCGTGTTCGCGGACGAACCGCAGCTCGAGCTGGCGTTGCTCAACCTCATCATCAATGCGCGCGACGCCATGCCCGAGGGCGGCACGATCCGCATCAGCGCAGAGAACCGCCAAGTGCCGAAGAGCCAGACGGTCGGCCTCGCGCAGGGCCGCTATGTACTGCTCGCGGTGACCGACGCCGGACACGGCATCTCGCCCGAGAACCTCGACAAGGTACTGGAGCCGTTTTTCACGACCAAGGAGGTCGGCAAGGGCACCGGACTTGGCCTCAGCATGGTCTATGGTTTTGCCAAGCAGTCGAATGGCGCGTTTCATCTGCAAAGCGAGCTTGGCGCGGGCACGCGGGCCGAGCTGTGGCTGCCGCGGGCGGAGCGGGCGGCGCTGACGCCGGTCGCCGCTTCGGCCGGATCCGTTCCAGCCGCACAGAAAGCCCTGTCGGTGCTGCTCGTCGACGATCATGACGAGGTCCGGATGGCGACCGCGGCGATGCTGGAGGATCTTGGCCACAGCGTCACCCAGGCAACCAGCGGGCCCGCTGCACTGGCCGTGCTGGCCGACGGGGAGCAGGCGTGGGACCTGCTGGTCAGCGACTATGCGATGCCGAACCTGTCCGGCACGCAGCTGATCCGCAAGGCGCGAGTCGAGCGGCCGGAGCTGCCGGCGCTGATCATCACCGGCTATGCCGAAGGCGACGACGTCGGAGCGGGAACGGCGGAACTGGGCGTATTGTTCAAGCCGTTCACGATCGACAGCCTGTCGAAAGCGATTACGGCCGCCGTTGCAGAGGACGCCAGGGCCCAGCCGTCACGGAAGACGGCCGCGGCTTAACGAGCCAGGGGCGGTCCCGCGGTTGCGGCTGGTAGGGCCGGGCTCATGTCCCTGCCGGCGAGCCCCATCTGCAACCGGCAGGAAACTGCCGGCACTTGCATCGACTTGTCCTGGGCCCGCCCGTTCACTTGTTCAGCCGACTGCGGCTCCCCGCATGCCTCGCGGCTGACCCAGGCCAGTTCGCCGACCTTCAGCCGGCGCCCGTCCTCCGCCTGGACCGCGATGCGGCGCACCGGCCGCTGGTCGCGCTCGTCGACCAGCACCACCGGCGCTGGGCCATTGCCCCAATCCTCGGCCCATTGGCGCAGCGCGAGCACCACGGGGAGCAGCGCCTCGCCCTTGGGCGTCAGTGCGTAGATCACCTTGCGCCGGTCGGTCGCGTCGGGCGAGCGAACGAGGATCTCCCCCGCGACCAGCTTCGCCAGCCGGTCGGACAGGATGTTGCGGGCGATTCCGAGGCCCGCCTGGAATTCCTCGAAATGCCTGAGGCCGTTGAGCGCGCCGCGCAGGATCAGGAACGCCCATTTCTCGCCGATCAGCTCGACCGCGAACGGCAGCGGGCATTGCAGCGCAGCCTCGCGGAACGCGTCGATCTCGGACGTGACCCTGTGCTGCGCCAAATCGTGCCCTTTTCCTTTTACCTGCCGCAACAAAGCACGAACCGGCGGGTCAAAACAATTGTGAAGTTTGAGGAATGTCCGATCCCGGGAACTTGGCAAGGGTTGCGCGCCCCCGTGCACTGGCCCCATCTAGGCCCCGTGCTGCGCCAGTATGAACTCGTCGAGAAGGTTCGCTCCTACGATCCGCAAGCGGACGAGGACATGATCAACCGTGCCTATGTCTTCTCGATGAAGGCGCATGGCTCGCAGCTACGCGCTTCGGGCGACCCGTATTTCAGCCATCCGATTGAGGTGGCGGGCATCCTCACCGACCTCAAGCTCGACGACCAGACGATCACCACCGCAATCCTGCACGACACGATCGAGGACACGGTCGCGACGCCGGAGGAAATCGAGCGGCTGTTCGGCAAGGATGTCGCGAGGCTGGTCGACGGGGTGACCAAGCTCAGCAAGATCGAAGCGCAATCGGAAAACGAGCGCGCGGCGGAAAACCTGCGCAAGTTCCTGCT
>JASLBJ010000148.1 GCA_030146725.1 Sphingomicrobium sp.
TCGCCATGCGCCATCTCGCGGCCGCGGAAGCGCATCGTGACCTTGACCTTGTCGCCCTCCTCCAGAAACTCGACGACCTTCTTCATCTTCGTGTCATAGTCGTGGTCGTCGATGTTCGGACGCATCTTGATCTCCTTGATCTCCTGCGTCTTCTGCTTCTTGCGCTGCTCGTTGGCCTTCTTCTGCGCCTCGTACTTGAAGCGGCCGATGTCGAGGAACTTGGCAACGGGCGGATCGGCATTGGGGGAGATTTCAACGAGGTCGAGCCCGACGCTTGCCGCCTGCTCGATCGCTTCACGCGTAAACATCACGCCCAGGTTTTCGCCATTCTCGTCGATCACCCGCACCTTCTGCGACTGGATGAACTCGTTGTAGCGAGGGCCGGTCATTTGCGGCGGGGCCATGGAACGGCGCGGATAGGGCGGTGGTATAGCGAGGTCTCCGGATGATGGTTCTAGCGCCGCGAAGTAGGCCTTTGCCTCACGAATGAAAAGGCCGGGGTGCGCGGCACCGCGCATTTTCGAGCGAGCCTGTGGCGGCGTGGCTTCAGAGTGGACGGCATATATCGGACACTGGGCACTCGCCTGCCCCGCACACCGTTCCTACATACGGCTCCATGGACGAGGGTGACAGCAAGGCATGATCAGGATCGTGCTCGCCGCATTTGCAGTGCTCGTCATGGGTGTTCTGTTCGTCCTCGCCGACACGGTCCGAAAGCCGCTCGTGCGCCTGATCCGGGCTGTTCTGCTGGGGATCGTCACCTTGATCGGCCTCATCGGCCTGGGGGTCGGGGTGAGCGGGATCGAGGACGGCTCGTGGGCGCTGGGCGTTGTCGGCGGAGCAATCTTGCTGCTCGCCCTGCGCTTCGGCTGGGCACTGAGCCGCGGCGGGCGCCAGCGCCGTCATTGGGCACAAGCCCCGGCGCCGGACCACATCCCGTTGACCCGGGCCGAGCCGGACTCGCCGTGGGAGCGCTTCGAAGCCGGACTCGACTGGGTCGCGCGCAAGCAGGTGCGCCGCTCTCACGCGGCGATCGAAGGCTTCATCGCGGAGGGCGCCTCGCCGTCGCTCAACCACGAACAGCGCGCGCTGTTGCTGTCATGCGAGAAAAGGGTGCCCGAGCTGATCGAAACCTGCGTCGAGCGCTGCCGCAATGCGTCGCCACGCGAGCGCGACCGCTACATCGACGAGACCCTCGCGCGCCTTAACCAGATCGGCGACGAAGCCGAACAGGCACGCCGCGCGGTGCGCGAGGCCGACGACCGCCGGCTGCAGGTGCTGCACCGCTACTTCGACGATGTCGCGCCCGGCGAGGACCGGCGCCCGCCTCTTTGATCTGGAGTCAGACGGCCTACTCCAACGAAAAAGACTCTAGCGGAGGTCGGGCGGCACCGCTTCGGCGCGCATCATCGCGCTCGCCTCGTCAAGGCTCATCACCAGCTGCCGCTCCTCGCTCCCGAGCCGCCGCAACGCGACCGTCCCTTCCTCGGCTTCGCGCTTGCCGACCACCAGCAGCAGCGGGACCTTGGCCAGGCTGTGCTCGCGCACCTTGTAATTGATCTTCTCGTTGCGAAGATCGGTTTCGACCCGCAGCCCCGCCGCCGACAGCCGCGCCGCGACCTGTCCAGCATAGCCATCCGCATCGGACACGATCGTTGCGACCACCGCCTGCACCGGCGCCAGCCACAGCGGAAACTTGCCCGCATAATGCTCGATCAGCATGCCGATGAACCGCTCGTACGATCCGAAGATCGCGCGGTGGAGCATGATCGGCCGGTGCTTGGCGCCGTCCTCGCCGACGTAATTGGCGTCGAGCCGGTCGGGCAGCACCCGGTCCGACTGGATCGTCCCGACCTGCCAGGTGCGCCCGATCGCGTCGGTCAAATGCCACTCGAGCTTGGGCGCGTAGAACGCCCCCTCGCCCGGCAGTTCCTCGAACCCCTCGGCGATCCCCGGCAGCATCGTCGCCCGAAGCCCCGCCCGAAGCTCGTCCTCGGCCAGGTCCCAATCCTCGTCGCTCCCGAACCGCTTCTCGGGCCGCAGCGCGAGCTTGACCGAGTAAGTGAACCCGAAATCCTGGTAGATGCGATCCGCCAGCTCGCAGAAGACCTTTACCTCATCGACGATCTGCTCGGCCGTGCAGAAGATATGCGCATCGTCCTGCGTGAACTGGCGCACGCGCATCAGCCCATGCAGCGCGCCATGCGGCTCGTTGCGGTGGCAGCTGCCGTTCTCGTAGAACCGTAGCGGCAGGTCGCGGTAGCTCTTTATCCCCTGGTTGTAGACGAGGATGTGCGCCGGGCAGTTCATCGGCTTGAGCGCCATCATATTGGCATTCCCGCTGACCACCGGCGCATCATCGTCCGTGTTCGGGATTTCGTCGGGCACCACGAACATGTTCTCGCGATACTTGCCCCAGTGGCCGCTTTTCTCCCACTGGCGCGCATCCATCAGCTGCGGCGTCTTGATCTCCCGATAGCCAGCCGCGTCGATGCGGCGGCGCATGTAGGCTTCAAGCTCGCGCCACAGCAGATA
>JASLBJ010000152.1 GCA_030146725.1 Sphingomicrobium sp.
GTCTCGCGAGTGCTGCGGTCGATGGCGATGACTTCCTCGATCGAGTGCGGCGGCGGCGCGTCGATGCTGTCGAGCGCCTGTTCGACCACAACGGCAATGCTGGTGAATTCAAGCTGACCGGCGAGGAAATGGCCGACCGCAATCTCGTTCGCGGCATTGAGCACGATCTGCGCCGAGCCGCCCGCTTCAAGCGCTTGCCGGGCGATACGCAGCGCTGGGAAGCGTTCTGTATCAGGTACTTCGAAGTCGAGCCTGGCAATGGTTGCAAGGTCGAGCCGATCGGATGGAGTCGCCATCCGCCGAGGCCAGGCAAGCGCATAGGCGATCGGAATGCACATGTCGGGGCTGCCAAGCTGGGCAAGCACCGAGCCGTCGGTGAATTCGACCATCGAATGGACCACCGACTGCGGATGAACCAGCACGTCGAGTCGCTCGGACGGGAGGCCGAACCGATAATGCGCCTCGATCAACTCGAGTCCCTTGTTCATCAGCGTCGCCGAGTCGACCGAGATCTTGGCGCCCATCGACCAGCGCGGATGCGCCACTGCTTGCGCCGGAGACATTTCGCGCATGTCCGCGGTGCTCGACTGGAGAAACGGGCCGCCGCTCGCGGTCAGGATCAGCCTTGCGACGTCGTCGCGGTGATTGCCTGCAAGGCACTGGAAAATCGCATTATGCTCGCTGTCGACCGGGAGCAGGGTTGCCCCGCTGCGACGCGCGGCATCGGTCATCAGCGCGCCGGCGCTGACCAGTGCTTCCTTGTTGGCGAGCGCGACGGTGCGGCCAGCCTCGACCGCAGCCATCGTCGGCACCAATCCGGCGCAGCCGATGATCGCGGCCATCACCCACTCGGCTTCTCCCGCGGCGGCCTCGACCAGTGCGTCGGGCCCGGCAGCGGCGCGGCACCCGGTCCCGGCGAGCCGCGCCGCGAGTTCATCGAGGCGGCTTTCGTCGGCGACGACCGCGAGGGCAGCGCCGGTGCGGCGCGCCGCTTCGGCGAGCGCTTCGGCGTTGGTCCCGGCAGTCAAGGCGACGACTTCGAACTGTTCGGGCGAGCGGAGGATCAGGTCGAGGGTCGACTGGCCGACCGAACCGGTCGCTCCGAGGATGGCGACTTTGCGTCTCACAACAGCCCCGTCGCCTGGATCGCCGCAGTCAGCACGGCGACCGGCACCAGGCCATCGAGCCGGTCGAACACGCCGCCGTGGCCGGGCAGCATTCCGCCCGAATCCTTCGCGCCCGCCCGCCGCTTCATCCAGCTTTCGAACAGGTCGCCACCCTGGGCGAGCAAGGCGAACAGCGGCGCGAGCACGATCAGTGCGCGCGGCAGGCCGGCGGACAGCACCCACATGCCCGCCAGAACCGTCGCCGCGGCCATGCCGCCATAGAGGCCAGCGATGGTCTTGTTGGGCGAGATCGACGGCGCGAGCTTGGCCTTGCCGAAAGCGCGCCCGACGAAATAGGCGCCGATATCGGTCGCCCAGGTGACGATGAAAATCCACAGCAGCAGCGCAAGGCCGTTGTCGGCGCGGTCACGGACCCACAGCAGGGCAACCGCTGGCACCAGCGCGAACACGAACCCGCCGACCATCCAGCCGGTGCCCCAGCCGCGCACCAGCCGGCTCCATTCGTAGAACATCGCCGTAGCCGCCGCCGCGACGAGGATCGCGAAATAATAGCCGCCGAGCACCGCGGCCATCAGCGCGATGAGGATCATGCCGGCCGCAGCCAGCGTGCGGACGAGAAGTTCGCTCACCGCCCGCCGAAACGCCTCTGGCGCGCGGCAAATTCCCCGAGCGCGTCCGCAAACGCCGCCTCATCGAAATCGGGCCACAGCACCGGCGTGAACACCAGTTCGGCATAGGCTGCCTGCCACAGCAGGAAGTTGGACAGGCGGATCTCGCCCGAGGTGCGGATAAGGACGTCGAGCTCGGGCAGGCCGACGGTGTCGAGCTCGGCGCTGATCGCATCCTCGTCGATCGCGGACGCGGCAAGCTCTCCGTTGGCGGTGCGCTCGGCAAGACGCCGGGCGACGGAGGCGAGTTCGGCGCGCGAGCCATAGTTCAAGGCGACAACCAGCGTCAGCCGGTCGTTGCCGGCAAGCCGCGCAACCGCAGCGTCGAGCCGGGCGACCAGCTCGGGGCCGAACGCGCGATAGTCGCCGATCAGCCTGAGGCGCACCCCTTCGGTGGCGAGGCTGGCGAGTTCGCGGTCGAGGTAGAAGCCGAGCAGCCCCTTGAGATCGCTGATCTCGTCCTGCGGCCGCCGCCAGTTCTCGGACGAAAACGCATACAGCGTAAGAACTTCGACGCCGTTTCGAACGGCGGCTCTGAGCGTGCTGCGGACCGCTTCGGCGCCTGCCCGGTGGCCGGCGACCCGGGGCAGCCCGCGCTGCGCTGCCCAGCGGCCATTGCCATCCATGATGATCGCGACATGACGCGGTGCCGGGCTGTCGCCCCCGCCGGCAAGCCCCTTCGCCTTCTCCGGGGCGGAGCCGGGCGTCACTTGTTGAGGATTTCCGCTTCCTTGGCCTCGGACGCCTGATCGATGTCGCGGATCGTCTCGTCGGTCAGCTTCTGCACCTCGGTCTCGAGCCGCTTGCGCTCGTCCTCGCCGATCAGGCTTTTCTTCTCATCCGACTTGAGCTGTTCCATGCCGTCGCGGCGGACATTGCGAACCGCAATGCGGGCCTTTTCAGCATATTGGCCGACGAGCTTGGCAAGCTCCTTGCGGCGCTCCTCGGTCAGATCGGGGATCGGCAGGCGGATCATCTGCCCGTCGGTGATCGGATTGAGCCCGAGGCCGGCCGAGCGGATCGCCTTTTCGACCGGACCGACGTTCGAGCGGTCCCAGACCTGGACCGTGAGCATCCGTGCCTCGGGCACCGACACGGTCGCGCACTGGTTGAGCGGCATGTGCGCGCCATAAACCTCGACGTTGATCGGATCGAGCAAAGCGGTCGAGGCGCGGCCGGTACGAAGGCCGACGAGGTCATGCTTGAGTGCGTCGGTTGCGCCCTGCATCCGGCGCTGAAGATCGGCCTTGTCCATCGTTGCGGGCATTGGTTACTCCTTGGCTTGGACGATCGTCGCGGTGCCCTGCCCCGCCAGCACCTTGGCCAGATTGCCGGGCTGACGGACGTTGAACACGACGATCGGGATATTGTTGTCGCGGCACAGCGCTACGGCGGCTGCGTCCATGACCTTGAGATTGTCGCCGAGCACACGGTCGTAACTCAATGTCTCGTAACGCGTTGCAGTCGGGTCGGACTTGGGATCGGCGGTATAGACGCCGTCGACGCTGGTACCCTTGAACAAGGCGTCGCAGCCCATTTCCGCGGCGCGCAGGGCAGCGGCGGTGTCGGTGGTGAAATAGGGGTTGCCGGTGCCCGCCGCGAACAGGACAATGCGGCCCTTTTCCATGTGCCGAAGCGCGCGGCGGCGAATGTAGGGCTCGCTTATCGAGGCCATCGGGATGGCCGACTGGACACGTGTGTCGACCCCGGCCTGCTCAAGCGCGTTCTGCAGCGCAAGCGCGTTCATGACGGTTGCGAGCATCCCCATGTAATCGGCGCTCGCGCGGTCGAAACCCTTGGCAGCGGCGGCCATTCCGCGAAAGATGTTGCCTCCGCCGACGACCAGGCAGAGCTCATGCCCCTGCCCCTTGGCGGCCGCGATCTCTTCGGCGAGGCCGGCTGCGGCGGCGGGATCGATGCCGAACTGGCCCTGCCCCATCAGCGCTTCGCCCGAGAGCTTCAGCAGGATCCGGTTGAAGCGCGGGCGAGTCATGGGAGGGGCATCGTCTTTCGGATGAAGCAAGGCGCGGCCAAGCTCTTATGGCGCGCCTGCTCCATTGCCAACCCGCTTATCCTGAAGCGGGTCGCGCTGGAGGCCATTCGGCGTCGCCGGTGGAGGGTCGACTGAGGGTCGGGGAGAACCCTCCACCAGCTTCGCTGGTTCCCCTCCCCGCAAAAGCGGGGAGAGGATAAAGGGTCAGGGTAAGGGCTCGGGGCGCGTCGTGCCGGCGGCGGCGGCGACTTCGGCGGCGAAATCGCTTTCCTTGCGCTCGATGCCTTCACCAAGCTGGAAGCGAATGAAGCCGGTCAGGGCGATTCCGGCGCCGGCGTCCTTGCCCGCCGCAGCGACGACCTCGGCAACCGGGGTCTTGTTGTCCATCACGAACAACTGGCTGAGCAGCGCATTGTCCTTGCGGAACTTGGCGAGCCCACCTTCGACCATCTTCTCGACGATATTCGCCGGCTTGCCGCTGTCCTTGGCTTTTTCCATCGCGATCCCACGCTCGCGCTGGACCAGTTCGGGGGAAAGCGACTCGGCGTTTAGCGCCAGCGGGTTGGCGGCCGCGATGTGCATCGCGATCTGCTTGCCGAGCGCCTGCAGCGTCTCAACTGGAGCGCCGCTCTCGAGCGCGACGAGCACGCCGATCTTGCCGAGGCCGGGCGCGACCGCATTGTGGACATAGGGCACGACGGCGCCTTCGTTCACTTCGAGCCGGGCGGCGCGGCGCAGCGACTGGTTCTCGCCGATCGTCGCGATATTGTTGGTCAGCGCTTCGGCGACCGTTCCGCCGCCCGGATAGACCGCGTGGCCAAGCTCTTCGATGCTGTCGCCGGTGGCGAGGGCGATCTGCGAAACCTGAGTGACAAAGCCCTGGAACTGCTCGTTCTTGGCAACGAAGTCGGTTTCCGAATTGACCTCGACGACGGCGCCGATCGGGCCCTGGACGGCGACTCCGACGAGGCCTTCGGCAGCGGTCCGGCCGGCCTTCTTGGCGGCGGCCGCAAGACCCTTGGTGCGCAGCCAGTCGACCGCTGCTTCGATCTCGCCATTGTTCTCGGCGAGCGCTTTCTTGCAGTCCATCATGCCGGCGCCGGTGCGCTCGCGCAGCTCCTTCACGGAAGCCGCGGTGATCTCAGCCATGTTCGATCCTTCTTTGCTCCCCTTCCGCTTGGCGAAAGGGATCGGGGGAGGGAAAATCAGGGGACGGTGCCTGTCGAACGAGGACAGGGACTCCCGTGCCCCTCCCGCGAACGGGAGGGGATGTTGGGTGTCAGGCTTCCGCCAGTGCGGCCTCGACCGGCGGCTCGGCCGCTGCGCCGAAATCTTCGCCGCGGATCTGAGCGCCGCCGGACTTGCCGTTGTTGGCCGCGTCCGCGATCGCTCCGCAGTACAGTCGGATTGCCCGGCTGGCGTCGTCATTGCCCGGGACCGGGAACGCGATGCCGTTGGGATTGCTGTTCGAATCGAGGATTGCGACGACCGGGATGCCGAGCACATTGGCTTCCTTGATCGCCAGCTCCTCCTTGTTCGAATCGATCACGAACATAACGTCGGGAAGCCCGCCCATGTCGCGGATGCCGCCAAGGCTCTTCTCGAGCTTGTCGCGCTCGCGGGTGAGCTGGAGCACTTCCTTCTTGGTCAGGCCGGCAGTGTCGCCCGACAATTGCTCCTCGAGGCTCTTGAGGCGCTTGATCGAGTTGGAGATCGTCTTCCAGTTGGTCAGCATGCCGCCGAGCCAGCGATGATTGACGAAGTGCTGGCCCGATGCTTGCGCCGAGTCGGCGACGGCGTCCTGCGCCTGGCGCTTGGTCCCGACGAACAGGATCTTGCCGCCGCGCGCCGCGGTCTGCTGGACGAACTCGAGCGCGCGGGCGAACAATGGCACGCTTTGCGACAGGTCGATGATGTGGACACCGTTGCGGTCGCCGAAGATGTACGGCTTCATCCGCGGATTCCAGCGGTGAGTCTGGTGGCCGAAATGCGCTCCGGCCTCGAGTAATTGCTGCATGGTCACGACGTTCGTCGCCATGGTATTTTCCTTTCCGGTTATGCCTCGGTGGACGCGAGCGACCGGTCAGAAGACCGGCACCGGGATGTATGCGTCCACCTGTGGGATGGCGGCGCCTTTAGCCGAGGGGCGCGGGGGTTTCAAGTCGCCCGTGCCGGTTAAGGATGAGTTGAGATGACCGGTAAAGAGGAGTTGACAGCCTAGAACAGAACGTGAACATGGTGACTCTTCAATCATCTGCGCAAGAAACCTGGAACGAAATGATTCACCGGTGGTTAGGCGCGTCAAGACAAGGAAACGGACGCCATGATGCCAGCGCTTGCCACTCTCGCTACTCTCGCCGCAATCTGGATGGCCGTCGTCATCATTGCCCGGATGGTCGGGGAAAGCGGCGGCAAGATCCTTGCTGCGCTCAACGGACGTTCGGAGCTTGCAACCGAGCACCAGCTGTCGCCGGTGCCGGTGCGGATCAGCCAGCGCGCTCGACTGCAGCGGACGCTTCGGGCGAAGCCGCGGTGGCGCGCCGCCGCCTGACCCGGGCGTAAGAGGCGATGCTGAACGGTGTCATCGCCAGATAGACCAGCGAGATCAGCAGCAGGCTGTGCCACGGCGCACGGATCAGCGCCGCTCCGAGCACCGCAACACCCGCCAATGTGAACAGCCGCCAGCTGCTTCGGATGCGAAGCGACGACCAGGTGTAGGTCGGCAGGCTCGAGATCATCAGTCCGGCGATGAACAGGGTCCAGGCCATCACCAGCGGCCATTGGCGGAACAGGTCGTCGCCGGTCACCAGCCACAGGAAAATCGGCACGAACGCGAGGCCTGCACCTGCGGGCGCAGGAACGCCGGTGTTGTAGCCCGCTGACTTGTGCGGTTGGTCTGCGGCGTCGATCCGGGCGTTGAAGCGTGCCAGGCGAAGCGCGCAGCAGGCCGCCAGGGCAAGCGCCGCAATCCAGCCGAACCGCGGTGCGGTCTGCAGTGACCACAGGAACAGCACCAGCGCCGGCGCGGTCCCGAACGCGATATTGTCGCACAGCGAGTCGAGCTCCGCGCCGAACCGGCTTTCCGCTCGAAGCAGCCGCGCGATGCGGCCGTCCATCCCGTCGAGAACGCCGGCGATCACGATGCACGCCAGTGCCAGCTGCCAGTCGACCAGGGCGTCGCTGTTCGCAGCCGCGATTCCGAAGCTCACGCCGGTGAGCCCGAAGCACAAGGCAAGCAGGGTGACGGCGTTGGGAACCATCGCCCGGAGCGGAATGCCACGCGCCTCGCGGAATGTCGGTTTGGCGCG
>JASLBJ010000167.1 GCA_030146725.1 Sphingomicrobium sp.
TCGGCTGGACCGGGCGGCCAGTGTCAGTTCAGGCGAATTCGCCTGACACCTGACTATTCGAGGTCTCCATCTCGGCGCGGCGATTGAGGCGCGCCTCGGCGAGCTGTGTCAGTTTCTGATCGGTCGCCTTTTCCTCTTCGAGGGTGCGGTGGAGCAGCTGAGCGCAATCTTCGCGCCCGAGCTCGCGAGCCCATGCGGTGAGAGTGCCGTACTGGACGATCTCATAATGCTCGACCATTTGTGCGGCGTGGGTGAGGGCAGCGTCCTTGACCTGGTCGTCGGTGATTGCGCTGACCATCGAATTGCCGGCCTTGAGGATGCCGTCGATCGCAGGGCAGGTGGTTTCCTTCGCCTCTGCACCGTGCATCCGGAAAACCTGCTCGAGGCGTGAATACTGCTCACGGGTCTCCACCAGGTGCTGCTCGAAACCCTGGCGCAGTTCCGAGCTGGTCGCCATCGGGATCATCAGCTCGAGTTGCTCGCCGATCTGTCGCTCGGCATAGTAGATCTGCTGAAGAACGCTGACGAAGAGTTCGTCGAATGAGTTGGTATCGCTGGTGAACAGGCCCATGGTGATCTCCTTCTCGTGTGAGGGAATTCGCCGCGCCGGCCGCGTGCCGAATTCATGGACTACAACGGCTTAGCTTCCATGACGTTGCGCTACTCGGTTGCGGAAAAGACGAAGCGGTGCGGTTTGGAGGTGGCAAGCCGCTTTGGGCGCCTGGCGCAGCGCCACTGGCCTTGGCTCTAGCCAAAGTCCGGCTCCTGTTGACGAAGCTGCGGTCGCTCGGAAGCCGACATAGCCTCGTAAACTCTAGCCCAAGTGACCCTGCTGCAGAGCCTTGAGCGCTGCCCGGGTCCGGTCCCTGGCATCGAGCTTCAAGAGGAGGTTGGAGACGTGGTTCTTCACGGTTCCTTCCGCCAGCGACAGGAGATCGGCAATCTCCTTGTTGCTGTAGCCCGCGCAGATCAGGTGCAGGACGTCGCGTTCGCGGGCGGTCAGCGCTTCGGTGACATGGCTGTCCGACGACGACGCCGGGCTTCGGCGGATCGCGGCCATGAGGCTTTCGGTCATCGCCGGCTGCAGGGCGGTCTTGTTGTCGGCCAGCGCGCGAATGGCCCCGGCGAGGTCTTCGAGCGAAACGTCCTTGAGCATCAGGCCCTTTGCGCCGGCCTTGATCGCCGCGATCGCCGCGTCGCCGTCGTCGAACGTCGTCAGCACCAGTGTCGGGGGCAAAGCGTTCGCTTCGCGAAGCCCCTCCAGCACAGCGATGCCGTTGAGCCGAGGCATCCGGATGTCGAGGAGCAGCACGTCGGGCTTTAGCTCCGGAACCGTCTTCAGCGCTTCTTCTCCGTCGCTTGCCTCCCCCACCACGTCGATGTCGGGCACGAGTTCGAGCAGGCCGCGAACGCCCTGGCGGACCAGCGTCTGGTCATCGACGATGACGACTCTGATCATGTGGCCTGGGTCATGGGCCGGGATCATGCGGCGTGCGGCTTGCGAAGCGGCAACCAGGCATCGACCGTAAAGCCGAAATCGGCGCCGGCGCGCACCGCCAGCTTACCGCCGAGGCATTCGACCCGCTCACGCATTCCAAGCAGCCCCGAGCCTGGCGCCGAAGCAACCGGACGCGCCTTGCCGTCGTTGCGCGCCACGAGGCGTACGCCTTCGCCGTCGGTGGTCACCTGGAGCCAGAGGTTCGCCGCTTCGGCGTGCCTGACGGCATTGGTGATCGCTTCCTGTGCGCACCGGACGAGAGCATGCGCCTGGTCGGGGCTGACCTGCACGCCGGTGGCGACGTCGACATGGATCGCCGGCATCGGGACGCTCTGGGCAAGCGCCTGCAGCGCGCCCTCCAGGTCGCAGCGTTCGGCGTCGCGCAGTTCGCCGACCACGTCGCGCACCTTGGCGAGAAGGTCGCGAGCCAGGCCCTTCGCCTTGACGACATGATCGTTCGCCTTGGCCGGCTCGGCGACGTGGCTTGCGATCTCGAGCTGGAGCCCGAGCGCGGTCAGCTCGTGACCCCACGCATCGTGCAGCTCGCGCGAGATGCGCAGCCGCTCCGCGTTGCGGACGGTGGTTGCGGCCATCGCCTGGGCAGAGCGCAATTCCTGGTTGGTCTCGGCCAATTCGCGCGCCGTCTTCCCTTCCCGTTGCAGCGCCTGCGCCGCAAACACGAACAGGAGTTGCAGGGCAGAGGACTTGGTAAGCACCCAGCACAGGTCAGGGTTCAGCGCTTGCGCAAGGGTGCCGACAATCAACAGGTTCTGCATCGCGACCCAACCCAGCGCCTTGCCGGGCTCGGTCGAAATCCCGACCTGCCACGCGATGATGACGAGGAAGGACGACATTCCTGCCCACGGGACGATGGCCGTCATCGCGACGACGGCAGCAAGCTGGACGCCCAGCAAGGTCCAGTGCAGGCTCGTTCGAAGCTTCAGAAGCATTGCGGTAACAATCGCCACGCCCATCACCGCGAACGGGATGAACCACGAAGGCGAGACGACAGCGTCGCGGATCGTTCCGCCGACCCGGTACTGGGTGAAAACGGGCCACCCGTAGGAGAGCCAGAGCCCCAGCGCTGCGAGGCAGAAGGTCCACTGATGCCGATATCTGAGATAATCTGCCATCGTTTGTGGAAACTGCCATCAAGTAAGCGGCTTGGCCATAGGCCGAAGGTCATGGCCTGGAGATTGCGACCGACGGTGCCAGTTTCAGATGGAAGCGGCTCGGCGGCGCCAGAGCGCGAGGGGCCTCAGGTGAATCGTCATTGCGAGGAGCTTAGCCGCCGCAATGACGATTCGATCCGGCCTGATCCGCCCGGCCCTCAGCTGTCCTGATATTTGACCGAACAGCCGTAGGGGCGGCTCTTGCTGACCGACACGGCCTTGCCGGCCTTGAGCTCGGACAAGGCCGCCAGCACATGGTTGCGGGCGCCATTGATGTCCGCCGGATTTGGGGTCGGCTTGTCGTCGATCCCGCCGGCGTAGACGAGGGTGCCCGCCTTGTTGACGATATACATGTGCGGCGTGGTCTTGGCGTCGTAGGCCTTGCCGACGACCCCGCGCGGATCGAGCAGATAAGCGGCCGGGCGTGCGCCGGCCTGGGCAACGAACGCCTTCGCTTCGGCGCCGTCCATATGCCCTTGCTTGCCCGGCGCGCCGGAATTGATCGTCAGCCACACGGCCCCGTCCTTTGCCGCGGCGGCTTGCGCCTTCTGCATGTTGCCGCTGTCATAATGCTTCTTCACGAACGGGCAGCCGGGGTTATTCCATTCGAGCACCACAGTCTTCCCGCGATAGTCGGACAGGCTGACCGCCTTGCCGCTGACGTCGGCGAGCTTGAAGTTGGGCGCGGGCTTGCCGACGACCGGGGCAGCGGCGGCGGGCGCCGCGACAACCGCGATAGCGGTGAGAGCTGCGAGGGCGGTGAAGGCGGCGGGCATCTGCTTCATCTGAACGTTCCTTTTCAGTTGACCATCGAGACAAGCCGCGAGGGCGTCAGCACTTGCGGCAGGATTTCGACCGGTTTGCCCGGTTCGTAGTAGAGGTAGAGGGGCACGCCCGAGCGGCCGTGCTGTTCGAGGAAGCGGCCGATTGCGGCGTCGCCGCGGGTCCAGTCGCCGACCAGCACTGCGACCTTGGCGCCGGCAAACGCCCTTGCGACCTGCTCGCGCTCCAAGGCGCCTTTCTCATTGACCTTGCAGGTCACGCACCAGTCGGCCGTGAAGTAGGCGAACACCGGCCGCCCCTCCTGGCGAAGTGCAGCGAGGCGCGCCTCGGTGAACGGCTCGGGGTTGAGCACGCCCTTCGAAGTCGCCGGAGCGGACCCTGGGGCCGCGGTGGGGATGAGGATCATGGCCGCAACGGCGGCAAGCGCGGCAGGCGCAAGTGGAAGCCACGACCTGCCGCGGGTTTGACGTTGCCCGACCCACCACAAGGCGAGACCGAGCAGCAGCGCCGCGGCGAGCCCGAGCGCCATCCCGTCCACGCCGGCCTGGCGGCCGAGAATCCAGGCGAGGGCGAGCGCGGTGATGAACATCGGCACCGACATGAGCTGACGGAAGCGCTGCATCCACGGACCGGGCTTCGGCAGGCGGCCGCGCAGTGCGGGCACGAAGCCCAGCACCAGGAACGGCAAGGCAAGGCCCAGGCCGAGACCGGCGAATACGGCGAGCGCGACCGGCGTCGGAAGCACGAGCGCCGCACCGAGCGCCGCGCCCATGAAGGGACCGGTGCAGGGGGTTGCCACGAAGGCGGCAAGCGCGCCTGTCCAGAACGCGCCGCTCGCCCCGCGCCGCTCGGCGAGGCGGCCGCCGGCGGTTACGGCCGGAAGCTCGAACAGTCCGGCCAGGTTGAGCGCAACGGCGGTGATGAGCAGGAGCAGCGTCAGGATTACCCGCGGGTCCTGCAGCTGGAACGCCCAGCCGGCGGCAGCGCCGCCGGCGCGAAGGGCGAGCAAGGCGGCGCCCAGCGCGAGGCAGATCAGCACGGCACCGGCCGTATAGGCGATCGCTTCACGCCGGGCTCCCCGTTCGTCGCCGCCGGCCCTGGCGAGGCTCAGGGCCTTGAGGCTGAGGATCGGAAAAACACATGGCATGATGTTGAGCAGCAGGCCGCCGAGGATCGCGCCGAGCAGAGCGGCGAGCATGGCCGATGCGCCTGGGGCGGACTGCTGTTCCTGAAGTTGGAGGGCAGTGCCGGCCGGGGGAACGGCACCGGGCACCGCGGTGAGCGACAGGCCGTTACCGTCGCTCAGCTTCAGCACGCCCTCGACCGCGTCGAGGCCGTCCGAGTCGGAAGGCGCTTCGGTCTCGACGATCAGCGTGTCGCCAGCACGCGAAAAGGTCTGCGCCGCGGCATAGGACAGGGCACCGTCGGTGAGCGGGTAGAAATAGGGCTCGGCAAGCTCCAGCCCGGCAGGCAATGGGATCGCCAGCCTGAAGCGGTTGCCGGCCCGCTCGAACCGTGCCTCGCTCCCGAGCGGTCGGGGCAGCGCCTGGCGGAAGCGGTCGAACATCGCGCGGTTCGCCTGCGCGGCAGGCGTCGGCCCGGCCGTGAGGTCGACGGCGACGTTCGCGGTCTCGGGGACGCAGACCTCGTCGGTGCAGGCGAGATAATCGACTCGGGCGCGGATCGGCAGATCGCTGCCGGGCGGAAGGCCCGCAGGCACCTTCACGTCGATGAGTTGTGCGTAGTCGCCCTCGTAGACATAGTTCATCAGCCCGGCGACCGTCAGCTGCTCGGGCACCGGATACTGGATCGGTCCGGCGGTCAGCCCGGCCGGAAGCTGCCATGCGATCTGCGTCTCGATGCCGCTGTCGCCAGGGTTCTTCCAATAGCCATGCCAGCCTTTGTCGGGCTTCATTACCAGCGCGAGTGTCACCGTCTGGCCGGGCACCACGACGGGCGATTCGGCCACGAGGCTTGCCGCGATTGCGTTCCTGCCCGGCTTCGGAAGCTGCGCCTGCGCGGCCGGGCCGAGCAGCATCGCCACGAGCCAGGTCATCGCGAGCACCACACGGCGCAATTGTTGAAGATGAGCGGTCATCGTCCCGAATCCTGCCATGTCGAGCGCCGCCTTACCATAGGCCGAAGGTCACTGTTCGGGGGTGCGACCTCCGGCACTTACCGGCTTCAGATGGGGGCGGCACAAGCGACGGACCAGAGTGAAGGAAGTGCCATGTTCCGGTCCGTGAGCATCACCGCCGTCGTGCTTGCCAGCTCGAGTCCGGCAATTGCCCAGCGCGCGGGCGAGAATGCCGTGTCGTCCGCCACGGATGCGTTCGGTTCCAGTGTGGGCAACGAGCGTGTGGGACTCTACTTTCCCCAAAGCGCGCGGGGCTTCAGTCCGGTGCAGGCGGGCAACGTGCGCATCGACGGCCTGTTCTTCGACTATCAGACCGAGCTCAACAGTCGCCTGATCTCCGGCAGCAACGTCCGGGTCGGGCTGACGGCGCAGGGTTATCCATTCCCGGCGCCGACGGGTGTCGCCGACTTCTCGCTGCGCCTGCCCGGAGCCGAGGCGGTCGCAAGCACGGTTCTCGGTTACGGACCCTATGGCGGTTTGCGCGGGGAGGTCGATGCACAGCTTCCGATCAGCGAGACGCTCGGCATTGCCGCCGGGATCGGCATTAACCAGGAAGAGCAATATTATGGCGGCAGGCGGCGTATCCGGACGGCCGCCGCAGTTGCACGCTGGCGCCCGACAGACGGACTGGAAGTCATTCCGTTCTGGAGCATGCAGGACAATGCAGGCGACGAGGGGCAGCCGATCATCCTCACCGCGGGTGCCTACCTCCCGCCACGCTTCGAACGGCGGCGATACTTCGGCCCCGAGTGGGCGCAGAACGAGGCCCGCGGATTGAACTCGGGGCTGCTCACCACCTGGCGTTCCGGCCACTGGACGCTTCGCGGCGGTGCATTCCGTTCGGTCTCCCGCCAGGAGCGCAATTTCAACGTCATCTATCAAAACACCTCGCGCGACGGCGAAGCCGACCGCCAGGTGGCCTATGAAAAGGGGCGCCGCAACGCCTCCACCTCGGGCGAGCTGCGTCTTACGCGGCAACTGATCGAAGGCGACCGCCTCCACCAGTTCCACCTGATGACGCGGGGCCGTATCGAGGAC
>JASLBJ010000196.1 GCA_030146725.1 Sphingomicrobium sp.
CGTCCCAGATGCCGATGACCTTGACCGGATCGCCATCGCCGAGGTCGGTCCACAGCGACTTGCCGAGACGGCCCGAGTTGTTGGCGATGAGGCCGTCGGCGGCGGCGAGGATGTGGCTGGTCGAGCGGTAGTTCTGCTCGACCTCGCACATCCTCGCCGCGGCGGCGGGACTCATCGCCCACAACGCCGGCCGGCTCGGCAAGACATTGTGGACCGACCGCGGGGACGGCGAGAAGGTCCGCGTGATCGGAATCTGGGACGGCCCCGAGGAAGCGCGGCGCATCGGCGAGGAGCTGGAGTCGCTGATGACGCGCGGCGGCTCGCTCAACGACGCGGCGATCCTGGTGCGCGCGCAGTTCCAGACGCGCGAGTTCGAGGAGCGCTTCATCTCGATCGGGCTCAGCTACCAGATCATCGGCGGCTTTCGCTTCTACGAGCGCGCCGAAATCCGCGACGCACTCGCCTATCTTCGGCTGGTCGCGCAACCTAACGATGATCTTGCGTTCGAACGCATCGTCAACCAGCCCAAGCGCGGCCTCGGCGACAAGGCCATCGCCCGCATTCACCAGGCCGCCCGGGCCGCCGGCCAACCCCTCCTCCTCGCCGCCGCCTCGATGCTCGACAGCGACGAACTCACCCCCCAGGCCCGCCGCAGCCTCGGCCGCTTCGTCGGCGACATCGCGCGCTGGCGCACCCAGGCGGGCACCCTGCCCCATCCCGAACTTGCCCGCCTCCTGCTCGACGAGTCCGGCTACACCGCGATGCTTGCAGCCGACCGCTCGGCCGAAAGCGCCGGCCGCCTCGAAAACCTCGCCGAACTCACCCGCGCGATGGAGGAATACGAGACCCTCGGCGCGTTCCTCGAGCATGTCAGCCTCGTCATGGACAATGACGCCAACAAGACCGGCGAGCGCGTCACCATCATGACCATCCACGCCGCCAAGGGGCTCGAGTTCGACACCCTTTTCCTCCCCGGCTGGGAGGAAGGCGTGTTCCCGTCGCAGCGGGCGATGGACGAAGGCGGCCTCGCCAGCCTCGAGGAAGAACGCCGTTTGGCCTATGTCGCGATCACCCGCGCGCGCCGCCGCGCAACCATCCTCCACGCCGCCAACCGCCGCATCTACGGCCAGTGGACGAGCAGCATTCCAAGCCGCTTCGTTGCCGAACTGCCCAAGGCGAACATCGAGGAGGAAACCACGATGAGCGGCGGCGAATCGCTGTGGCGCGCGCAGTGGAGCGAGCGCGACGACCCCTTCGCCCACCTCGCCAGCGGCCAGGCCCACCGCGCCAGCACCCGCGGCCCCGGCTTCCAGCGTGGCATCGCGACCACCGACAGCGCCGCCAGAGCGCAACCACGCGGCGGCGACGGCGGCGGCGGCAGCTTCCGGGACCGCTACGCACGCCCTCCGGCCGAAGTCCGCTCCTCGGCGATCTCGCTGGGCAACAAGGGCCGAACCGACCTCACGCTCGGCCAGCGCGTGTTCCACGGCAAGTTCGGCTACGGCACCATCGCCGCGATCGAGGGCAACAAGCTCGAGATCGACTTCGAACACGCGGGCCGCAAGAAAGTCCTCGACAGCTTCGTCAACCCGGGCTGACCCGGCGCCGCTTCCCAAGCGCCCGCCGAACATCTAAGCCGCGGGAATGACCCGAAAAATCCAACTCTCTCTGCTCGTGTTCGCGCTGCCGTTGCTTGGCGGCTGCGCCGTCCAGGCCGCAATGACCGCGGTGGAGCTGGCCCCGTACCTCAAGGGCCCGCTCGGTCCGAGCAACACGCACCTCAAGCCGGCGGCGACCCAGGCGTGCACCGAGCGCGCCGCCCCTCATGGTTCGGTGTACATCGTAGACGTCGGCCAGCCCCGCAGCGACCGCATCGTCATTTGGGGATCGGTCACCGACCCCCAGCAGCAGCGCCGCACGTTCGAGTGCCATTTCACCAACAAAGTCGTGAGCTTCAAGCTGCGCGACATTCAGTGACGGTGCTCCCGCCGCAGTCCGCAGGACGGACTTGCCGCCTCACTTCGATGCGATGAACACGTGCTAGGCGCTCGCGACCGCCTTAGTCCCCGTCGACGCGCTCGTCATCATCGTCGTCCGAGCGCGCCCACGCAAAAAGCGTGCCGCCGATCAGCGCCGCGATCGCAACCTTGGCGACCAGTCCCGACTTGTTGTGCCTCCACTCGGCGCGCACGCCCATTTCCTTTGGAACGTTGGGAATGCGGCCGCGGCCAAGGTCCTCGACCACGCCCTCGACAACGTTGATCCGGTCGGCGCCCATCAGCAGCAGCCAGTGCGCCCAATGGGATTCACTCCAGCGAAACGCCTGGCGACGGATCATCCCGCTGAGGCCGCTCGGCGGGCGCGACGTGCCGAACACCGCCGGCCGCTGCTTGTGCTCGACCGATTGCAGAACCTCGACGCCCTGCGGCTGCTGCGCCGGCCGCTCCCACTTGCCGCTATGGTCGTCGTTCGACCGGTCGCGATACGGATAGGTCGGGTCGTTGTTCGGGTTGGCATCGATCCCCCAGCCGGGGATCGTCGAGGTGTCGAGCGTGCCGGACGAGGTGTGGACAATGGTGTCCGTTGCGGAACGCGTGGCCAGTGCGGTATCGGTCATTGGGTTTCCTCCTTGGTCACGCGCCGTTCGGCACGAGCACCGGCTTGATGCAATTGTCGAGCTTGGCCGAGAACAGGTGATAGGCATCGGCGATGTCGTCGAGCGGCACCTTGTGGGTGATCATCGCCTTGGGGTTGATGTGTCCATCGCGCACATGCTGGATCAGCCGCGGCAGCAGGCGCTTGACCGACGCCTGGTTGGCCCGGATCGTCAGGCCCTTGTTCACGATATTGCCGACGGGGACCATGTTGCCGGTCGGGCCGTAGACACCGACGATCGACACGATCCCGCCCTTCTTGACCGAGTTGATCGCCCAGTGGAGGGCGATCGAAGACCCCGCCATGAGCTTCAGCTTCTTGCCGAATATCGTCTGGAGCACGTTGCCGCTGGCATCGTTCCCGACGGCGTCGATGACGACATCCGCGCCGAGCCCGTCGGTCGTCTTCTTCATGAACACCACGACGTCGTCGAGCTCCTTGAAGTTATAGACCTCGGCCGGCGCGAAATTCTTCACGAACTCGAGCCGGTAGTCGAGATGGTCGATGACGATCACCCGGCCCGCACCGAACAGCCAGGCCGAGCGAGCGGCCATGATCCCGACCGGCCCGGCGCCGAACACCACCACCGTGTCGCCCTTGGCGATGCCCCCCATCTCGGCCGCCTGGTAGCCCGTTGGGACGACGTCGGTCAGCAGCACGGCGTCGTCGGGGTCCATCCAGTCGGGGATGATCGTCGGGCCGAAGTCGGCATAAGGCACGCGCGCATATTGCGCCTGTCCCCCGTCGAAGCCGCCGGCGGTGTGTGAATAACCGAAAATGCCGCCGACCGCCGTCGCCTGCGGGTTCGACTCGTGGCAGTTCCCGAACAGTCCCTGCTTGCAGAAATGGCACTGACCGCAGGCGATGTTGAACGGCACCAGCACATGGTCGCCGGCCTTGAGGTTGGTGACCTCGGGCCCGACCTCCTCGACGATCCCGGTGAACTCGTGCCCGAACGTCTGGCCGATGCGCGTATCGGGCACCAGGCCATGATAAAGATGAAGGTCGGAGCCGCAGATGCAGCTGCGGGTGACCTTGACGATCGCATCGCGCGGATGCTCGATCCGCGGCATCGG
>JASLBJ010000200.1 GCA_030146725.1 Sphingomicrobium sp.
TACGCGGGCATGGCGCCGCTGATGATCAGCGGCCAGGTTCAGTCGCGCGACACCGTGCTCGAGGGGCTCGAGCGAGTACCCGAGGCGTTCCTTGGCCTGTTCGAGGGCGCGAACACCGGCAAGATGCTGGTCAAGGTCTAGCAGGCACGCTCTAGGCGTTGAACCTGCATTGCGCGGGGTCGCCGGTCTCCAGCCCCTTGCGCAAGGCGGCCATGCGCTGCGCCGAGCTGCCGTGGGTGAAGCTCTCCGGCACGACCCGACCCTGGGTCTGGCGCTGAAGCGTGTCATCGCCGATCGCCGCCGCAGCATTCAGGCCTTCTTCGAGGTCACCCGGCTCCATCAGATTACGGTCGTTGGCGGCCCACACGCCGGCGTAGCAATCGGCCTGCAGCTCGACCCCGACCTGGACCGCATTGCCTTCGGCACGGCTGGCGCGCGACTGTGCCTGCTGCGCCTTGTCGAGCGTGCCTTCGAGGTTCTGGACATGGTGGCCGACTTCGTGCGCGATCACATAGGCCATGGCGAAGTCGCCCGGAGCGCCGTACTTCTCTGACAGCTCGGTGAAGAATTGCGGGTCGATATAGATGCGCTGGTCGGTCGGGCAGTAGAACGGTCCCATCGCCGACTGCGCCGCGCCGCAGCCCGACTGATCGTTGTTCGAGTAAGCGACCATCGTCGTTGGCCGATACTGAAGGCCCGAACGCGCGAAGAGGTCTGTCCAGCGCCGCTCGGTCGAGCCGAGGACCCGGGTCAGCACCTCGCGCACATTGGGATCAATCGTCGACTGGCCCGCGGGCGTGCTTGCGACCGGGCCCGACGTCGGCAGCAGCCCGCCGCCGCCACTCCCGCCAAGGCTGGTGAGCGCGCAATAGCCGAGCAGCAGCACGAGCACTCCGACCATCCCGAACCGGCTGGCGACCAGCGGCAACAGGCAGCCGAGCATGTTGCCCCCGCCTCCACCGAACCCCATGCCACCGCCGCGCCCGGTGCGGTCGATGAAATTGCCACTGGGATCCTCGTCGCCGAGCCGCATGAACCTGCCTCCTGTTGAGCGCCCAATGCGTGAGCGGGCACGCCGGTTGCAAGGCTCCCGGGGATCGGCTGGCGGCACCCTGCGGCACCAAGGTTGCAAAACGCGTCGGCGGGGGCGACTAGCAGGACGAAGGAGAGGCTATGCTACTGCAAGGCAAGGTTGCACTGGTTACCGGCTCGACGTCGGGCATCGGCCTGGCGATCGCTCGTGCGTTCGCCGCCGAGGGCGCCTGTGTAATGCTCAACGGCTTTGGTGATCCCGCGGAGATTGCTCGGCTGATGGAGGAGCTCGGCGCGGTTCACGACGGGGCGGACCTGTCCGATCCTGCGGCCATCGAAGCGATGATCCGCCGCTGCGGCAAGGAACTCGGAGCGCTCGATATCCTCGTCAACAATGCCGGCATTCAGCATGTGTCGCCGGTCGACAGCTTTCCGCCGGACAAGTGGAACGCGATCCTGGCGATCAACTTGTCCGCCGTCTTCCACACCACCCGCCTGGCGGTGCCGGCGATGCGGGAAGCCGGCTGGGGGCGGATCATCAGCACCGCTTCTGCGCACAGCCTGGTCGCAAGCCCGAACAAGTCGGCGTATGTGGCGGCCAAGCACGGCGTTGCGGGCTTTACCAAGTCCGTCGCGCTGGAGACTGCCCGGGACGGGATCACCGTCAACTGCATTTCGCCCGGCTATGTCTGGACGCCGCTGGTCGAGAACCAGATCCCCGACACGATGCAGGCACGCGGGCTGACCCGCGAGCAGGTCATGAACGACGTCCTGCTCGCAGCCCAGCCGACCAAGCGCTTCGTCACGCCCGAGGAGATTGCCGCCTTCGCGCTGTTCCTGTGCCGTGAGGAAGCTGCGTCGATCACCGGGGCCAATCTCAGCATGGACGGTGGCTGGACGGCCCAGTGAGGTTGCCCGGAAGGCGGTTGCGCGCTGGGGCTCAGTCGCTAGGCTCGCAGCGGAGATGAGACGGAGCGGCCTGGCCACCTTCCTGCTGCTCGGACTAAGCGCCTGCTCGGCGCTTCGGCCGCCGGCTGCCGCCGTCGAGCGGGCCGGCCGGGACTGGCGGCAAGTCGCAACCGCCGACGATCGCGAGCGGCTGCGGGGGTGGCGCGATGCATTCATTTCGGGCCTTCGCGCCGCCCGTGCCGCAGGTCACTCGGCGGCAATCACGCGTGAGGGCGCGCTGCTCGAGCCCGACGCCGCAATTGCTGCCGGCCCGATCCCCGACGGCGAATATCGCTGCCGGGTGATCAAGATCGGGGCGAAGTCCGCTGGCCTGCTCGACTTCGTCTCCTATCCGGCGTTCCGCTGCCGGGTTCGCAGCGACGGCGAGCTCCAGAGCTTCGCCAAGCTGACCGGATCGCAGCGCCTCAGGGGCGTGATCTACCCCACGGACCGAGTCCGGCAGACCTTCCTCGGAACGCTCGTCCTCGGCGACGAGGCGGGTGCCCATCAATACGGCCGCGACCGGGAGCGCGACGTTGCCGCTTACGTCGAGCGCATCGGACCGGCGCGCTGGCGCATGCTGATGCCACGGCCCCATTTCGAGTCACAGATCGACGTGCTTGAACTGACTCCAGCCGGATAGGACAGCAGATATGATCCATCGTTTCGCTCTTGCGCTCGCAGTGGCAGCCTTGCCGGTTACGGCGCAGGCTGCTGCCCTGACAGACGCGGTTGCGGCCGACATGCCAACGCTGATGGCGCTGTACCGTGACCTTCACGCCAACCCCGAACTGTCGATGCAGGAGGTGCGAACGCCGGCAAAGCTCGCCGCGGAAGCGCGCAAGCTCGGTTTCACGGTCACCGAAAAGGTCGGCAAGACCGGCGTCGTCGCGGTGATGAAGAACGGTCCGGGTCCGGTGCTGCTGCTGCGTGCGGACATGGACGGGCTGCCGGTGATCGAGCAGACCGGCCTGCCGTTTGCATCGAAGGTCCGGACGACTGCGCGCTCGGGGGTCGAGACCGGCGTGATGCACGCGTGCGGCCATGACACGCACATGAGCGCCTGGGTCGGTACTGCGCGGCGGCTGGTTGCGATGAAGGGCCAATGGTCGGGAACGCTGGTGATGATCCTGCAGCCCGGCGAGGAGACTGGCGAAGGCGCAAAAGCGATGCTCGACGACGGGCTCTACTCGCGCTTTCCCAAGCCGAGCCATGCGCTTGCATTTCACGATGCCGCTGCGCTTCCCGCCGGCGTGATAGGCGTGACCCCGGGCTATGCGCTGGCGAATGTCGATAGCGTCGACATCAGCGTCAAAGGTGTCGGCGGGCACGGCGCCTATCCGCAGACCACGCGTGACCCGATCGTGCTTGCAAGCCGGATCGTGACGACACTGCAGACGCTGGTCAGCCGCGAGAACGATCCGGCGAACCCCGCAGTGGTGACCGTCGGCAGCTTCCAGTCAGGGGCCAAGCACAACATCATTTCCGACGAGGCGAAGCTGCAGCTGACGGTGCGCAGCTACACCCCCGAGGTGCGCAAGCTGCTGCTCGACGGCATCCGGCGGATCGTTCGCGGGGAGGCTATTGCGGCTGGAATGCCTGACGATCGGATGCCCGTGGTGACGATTCGAGAAGCGGAATATACGCCCTCGACCTTCAACACCGAGAAGTTTTCCGGCCGCGCGTTGGAGCTGTTCGCGCAAGCGTTCGGTCCACAGCGCGCGATCAAGACGCCGGCGGTGATGGGCGGTGAGGATTTCAGCCGCTACTGGCTTGCCGACAAGTCGATCGAGAGCCTGATCTTCTGGGTCGGCGGAACGCCCAAGGCCAAGTGGGATGCGGCGGGCGGAAGCGCGGCCAAGCTGCCTTCGCTGCACAGTCCGTTCTGGGCGCCGGAAGCGGAAACGGTGATCGCTACGGCAACCGAGGCGCTGACACTGGCGGCGCTCGACGTGCTCAAGAAAACCTGATCCGGTTACACTGCGAGCATCATATGCACGCGGCCGTCGCGGCTTGCCCGGTGCAGACGGAGCGCTAGGTTGAGGGCATATATTTCACCTGAGGATCATCAGCATGGATCGCCGCAAATTCCTGTCGACTGGAAGTGCCGCCGCGCTTTCGCTGCCGTTCCTGTCGTCCTGCGCCACGCAGCCGCCGGCTTCCATGCCGGTGGCGGCGGTCAGCTCCGCGGCGGTTGCTGCTACGGGATCCGGGGATGCGGCGCTCGATGCCTTGTTCGAGTCGATCTTTCAGGAGCAGGTGCGCAGTTTCCCGACGTTCGCGACGGCGCTGGGGCTCGACAAGGGCGAGCTTGCGCCGCTCAAGAGCCGGCTCGACACCCGGCCGGAACAGCGCGCGCGGTCGGAGGAACTGGCACGGACGCGGCGCTTCATCGCCAGCCTCGAGGCGGTGCCGGTGGCGGGGCTGTCGCAGGCCGCCGCGCTCAATCGCGAAGTCGTGCTGTGGGACCTGAAGACCGGGATCGTCGGCCCCGAGCGGTTCGACATCGGCAATCCGCAAAGCCCCTATGTCGTCAGCCAGCAGGACGGCGCCTATTTCGAGATTCCTGACTTTCTCAATTCCTCGCACACGATCGAGACGGCGGCCGATGCCGAGGCTTACCTTTCGCGGCTGTCGCAGTTCGCGACCGTGCTTGGCAACGAGACGGTCGAGATCCAGCGCCAGGCGGCGCGCGGGTTCGCGGCGCCGGGCTGGTCGCTCGACCTGACGCTCGGACAGATGCGGGGATTGCGCGAGGCCTCGCCCGAACAGAGCGGGATGACGACTTCGGTTGCCGAGCGCGCGGCCGCCAAGGGGATCGGCGGCGACTGGGCCAGGCGAGCCGCCGAGATCGTTCGGACGCAGGTGTATCCCGCCCTCGATCGGGAAATCGCGATGGTCGCGGCGGTGCGCCGGACGACCCGCCCGGGGGACGGCATCTGGCGGGTTCCTGGCGGCGACCAGATCTATGCCGCTGCGCTGGCCGAGGCGACCACGACGACGATGAGCGCGGACGAGATCCATGCCGTCGGGCTGCAGCAGGTGGCGGAGATCAGCGCACAGCTCGACACGATCCTGAAGGCAGCCGGTTACACGCGCGGCAGCGTCGGCGAGCGGCTGACGGCGCTCAACAAGTCGCCCGACCAGCTTTATCCGAATACCGACGCCGGTCGCACGCAGCTGATCGCCGACCTCAACAAGGACGTCGCGGAAATGACCGCGCTGCTGCCGCGGGTGATCGGCAATCCGCCCAACGACGCGCTCGAGATCCGCCGGGTGCCGCCCGAGATCCAGGACGGCGCGTCGAACGGCTATTACCGCCAGGCGTCGCTCGACGGGTCGCGGCCGGCGATCTACTTCATCAACCTGAAGTCGACCGGCGACTGGCCCAAATATTCGCTTCCGGCGCTGACCTATCATGAGGGCTGGCCCGGGCATCACCTGCAGATCAGCCTGACCCAGGGCTCCGACACCATCCCGATGCTCCGCCGGGT